>JBCDCF010000109.1:0-8974 GCA_039182345.1 Pseudomonadota bacterium | reverse complement strand
TACGGCACGCGCATCTCGCTCGGCGTGGGCTTTGCCTCGGTGATCTTCGCGGCCGTCCTCGGCATCACCCTTGGCCTCATCGCAGGCTATGTGGGGGGCGCGGTGGACACCATCATCATGCGCATTGCGGATGTGCAGCTCACCTTCCCCGCCATCCTCATTGCGCTCTTGATTGACGGGACGGCCCGTGGCCTCTTCCCCAATCTCAGCCGTGAGGAATCGGCGTTCTACGTCCTCGTTCTGTCCATTGGCCTGTCCTACTGGGTGCAGTACGCGCGCACGGTGCGGGGGTCGACCTTGGTGGAGGCTAACAAAGAGTATGTGATGGCCGCCAAGCTGATCGGCCTTCCCACCTGGGTGGTGATGGCGCGCCATGTGCTCCCCAACGTCCTCGGCCCTGTGTTGGTGATTGCCACCATCAACCTTGCGCTCGCCATCATCACCGAGGCAACGCTCTCCTTCCTCGGCGTTGGCATTCCCACCACACAGCCCTCGCTCGGCACCCTCATCCGCATCGGCCAGGACTATCTGTTCTCGGGCGAATGGTGGATCACCATGTTCCCCGGCCTGATGCTGGCCGTCCTCGTCCTTGCGGTGAACCTTCTGGGCGACTGGCTGCGCGATGCCCTCAATCCGAGGCTGAGATGAGCGTGCGGCTCCTTGACGGCGGCACCGCCCACACCTTCCGCGAGCGCTCTGGCGCCGCGGACGAGCCCATGTGGACCGTGCGCGAGATGCTGAAGGACCCTGCCCTCCTGCGCGGCATCCACGAGGCCTACCTTGGTGCCGGCGCCGACATCATCACAACGCTGACCGCCGACACCACACAGTGGCGCATGATCCGCGCCGGCCTTGGCGAGGCCTTCAAGACCGCCCTTGGGGTGGCGCTCGGAACGGCCGAGGCGGCCCGCGATGCCGTCAAGCCCGATGCGTTGATTGCAGGATGCCTGCCGCCTCTGCGCGGTCGCTACCGCCCCGACAGGCCCCCCTCCATCGAAGAGATCGAGCCGGAATACGCAGAGCTTGCCCTCTTGATGGCCCGCCAGGTGGACTTTTTCCTGTGCGGGCCAATGGCAAGCGTCGGCGAGGCCGTAGCGGCGGCAAGGGCTGCCAGTTCCGCCGGCAAGCCGCTGTGGATCTCCCTTGCCGTGCACGACTGCGAGAAGGGACGCCTAAAATCGGGCGAACGCCTTCTGCCTGCCCTCGACAGGCTGGAGGGGATCGCCTTCGACGCCCTCCTCCTCCATGCCTCGGACCCTTCCACCATCACCCGCGGACTGTGGGAGCTTGGCCCTGCGGTGGACACCCACATCGGCGCTGTGGCCGATGCCTTCGTGACGGTGGGTGAGGACTGGGACATCACCAAGTCGGCCGATGAGGTTGTCCGCAGGCATCCTCTCGGCCCAGGCTGCTACGCCGAACGGGCGGCGGAATGGATTGAGTCCGGTGCCACCATCATCGGCGGGGCGGACGGGGTGAGCCCGTCCCACATCGCCCGCCTGTCCCAATTGGTCGGATCCCTCACATGAACGCGCCCGGCGATACCGCCTCCGTCCTCAGCGTCAAAAACCTCAAGGTGGAATTTCCCACCCGCTACGGGGTGCTGACGGCCATCGACGACATCTCCTTCGACATTGCGCCTGGCGAAGTTCTTGGCGTTGTGGGCGAATCGGGGGCAGGCAAGTCCATCACAGGCACATCCATCATCGGCCTTTTGGACCCGCCGGGCCGCATTGCCGGCGGCGAAATCCGCCTCCAGGGCGAGCGGATCGACAACTTGAGCCCGCAGGAGATGCGCCGGGTGCGCGGCAAACGCATCGGCATGGTCTTCCAGGACCCTTTGACCAGCCTCAACCCACTCTACACCGTGGGCCGGCAGCTGACGGAGACCATCAGCACCCATATGGGCCTTGGCCGCCACGCCGCCCGCGAGCGTGCCATCGCGCTGCTCGACGAGGTGGGCATCCCCGCCGCGCGCCGCAGGATCGACGCCTATCCGCACCAGTTCTCAGGCGGGATGCGCCAACGCGTGGTCATTGCCCTTGCCCTTGCCGCCGACCCGGTCCTCGTTATTGCCGACGAGCCCACCACCGCCCTCGACGTGTCGGTCCAGGCGCAGATCATCAACGTGTTGAAGCGCATGTGCAGCGAACACGGTGCCTCGGTCATGCTGATCACCCATGACATGGGCGTCATTGCCGAAACCGCCGACAGGGTGGCGGTCATGTACGCCGGGCGCATTGCCGAGATCGGTCCTGTGCAGGACGTGGTGCAGCGCGCCCTCCACCCCTACACGGTGGGGCTGATGGGCTCCATTCCAAAGCTCGACCAGAGCGATGAGCGGTTGCGCCAGATCCCAGGCTCCATGCCGCGTCTTGATGCGATCCCCGATGGCTGCGCCTTCAACCCTCGCTGCCAGGACGTGTTCGACAAGTGCTACCGCGAGCGGCCAGAGCCCATCCAAAAAGGCGCATCGAAGGTGGCCTGCTGGCTGCAGGAAGAGGGGGCGGCGCGGGTGGCCCCCAGCGAGGCGGAAGACGCATGAGCGCGAACGCCCTCGTCACCATCGACGCCCTGTCGAAAACATTCGACGTTTCCGCCCCGTGGCTGGACAGGATGCTGGAACGGCTGCCCCGCCAGCTCCTGCACGCCGTCACCGATGTGACCTTTGCCATCAATAAGGGCGAGACCTTTGCGCTGGTGGGGGAATCAGGATCCGGCAAGTCCACCATTGCCAAGATTGTGGTGGGGCTGATCCCCGCCAATGGCGGGGCCATCACCATTGATGGGGTCACCATCGGCTCCACAGGCGACACGCGGGAATTGCGTGCGCTGCGCCGGCGCATGCAGATGATTTTCCAGGACCCCTACGCCAGCCTCAACCCGCGCATGCGGGTGGACAAGATCGTGGCCGAGCCCATCCGCGCCTTCGACCTCCTGTCAGGCCATGCGGTGGGAGAGCGTGTGGGCGAGCTTTTGCGTGCCGTCGGCCTTGATGCCCGCGACGGGCAAAAGTTCCCGCACGAGTTCTCAGGCGGTCAGCGCCAGCGCATTTGCATTGCGCGCGCGCTTGCCTCCAACCCCGCCTTCCTTGTGTGCGATGAGCCCACCAGCGCGCTCGATGTCTCGGTCCAGGCGCAAATCCTTAACCTGATGAAAGACCTGCAGACCGATTTCGGTCTTACCTACCTTTTCATCAGCCACGACCTTGCCGTGGTGCGGCACATGGCAAGCCGCATCGGCGTTCTTTACCTGGGCCGTCTGGCGGAGGTGGCGCCGGGGCGTACGCTGTTTGAATCACCCCGCCACCCCTACACCCGCATGCTGTTGGATGCGGTGCCCGACCTTGATATGTCCGGCCGCGCCCGCACGCCCGTGACAGGGGAGATCCCGAACCCCATCGATCCCCCGCCCGGGTGCGCTTTCAATCCGCGCTGCCCGTTTGCCAATGACCGCTGCCGGTCGGAGGTGCCGCAATTGATGACGGTGGGCGAAACTTCCGTCGCCTGCCACGCGGTGGAAGAGGGCCGCATCGGGACCGGCTGAACGGCAAAGCCTCGCGGCGGCGGCCATTGTCGCCTTCGCAGGGCCGTGCTATCGCCCCGGCCATGAGGTTGCGACGACGCCCTGCATGATGTGAACCGCCGGCCCCTTGCCAAAGGGTCGAACCGATTTCATGCGCGAGCGACCCATGCCCCCCGACATCGTGTTGCGGCCAGAGCGTCCGACGGACGAGGCCGCCGTTGAAAGCCTTTACACCATCGCCTTCGGTCCCGGCCGCTTCTCGCGCACGGCCTACCGCATGCGCATGGACGGCCCGCACGATGCGTCCACCTCCTTCGTGGCAGACCGCAATGGCCTTGTGATTGGTGCCATCCGTCAGTCGCGCATTTGTGTGGGCGATGCGCCGGCCTACCTTCTCGGCCCCCTTGCCGTGGCAGAGACCGCGGCCAAGCAGGGGATCGGCCGGGCGCTTCTGGACCACTCCATCAAGGCCGCCTCACAAACGCCCGCCGAAGCCATTGTCCTTGTGGGCGACCACGGGTTCTACGGCCCCAGCGGCTTTCATCCGGCCCCGCAGGGCGCGCTGACAATGCCGGGCCCTGTGGAAAGCCACCGCCTCCTGGTCCACCCCCTGCGCACGGCGGTCAAAGGCCCCGTTACCGTCGGCGGCTGGTAGCGCCAGGATCGCCAGAGGCCGCGCGAGCCGCTGCGCCGCGCAAAAGCACGATTCGCTGAAGTTGATCCAACCTGAGCGGCAAGCGCTAAAACAGCCGCGTCTCATCGTCCGCGGGGGCGGCCACATCGTTGGTCGCGGCTGCGGCCTCACGCTCGCGCAGCAACGCTCTGACGGCGCCGGCGCTGATGGGAAGGGCGGTGACGAAGCCCGGCTCGCCGAGGGCATCATCCACTGCCGCGGCAACGGCTGCCCCCATGCCGACAATCCCTGCCCGCCCCACACCCTTGATCCCCAGCGGGTTGGACGGGCTGAGATGGTCTTCAAGGATGAGGGTTTCCACCAAAGGCGCCTGGCGCGCCTCGGGCACCACGTAGTCGGCAAAGGTCTGGCTCAAAGGATCGCCCGTTTCGGCGGTGGTGAAGGCTTCGCTCAACGCACGGCCGACGCCATGGACAGCGCCGCCCACCAACTGGCCCTCGATGAGGGCAGGGTTCACCGCGCTTCCCACATCGGCGGCCACGAAGGCGCGGGGGACGCGCATGTGCCCTGTCGCCCCATCGATCTCCACCACAGCCACATGAAGGCCAAGGGGGGTGGAGGGGTGGGCAGCATGGAACCAGGCCGACGCGGTGAGGTCGTGCGCCTCGCCACCATCGTCCGAGGTCCCGCCGTCGGAGGCTCCCCCCGCGGGCGAGGAGACCAGCTGGCCCAACTCCACAGCGGTGCCGAAGTGCCTGTCCGCCTCGCGAATGCGGCCTGACTGAATGGTCAAGCGTTCGGGCTGAGCACCAAGCTTTGCGGCAGCGGCGAGGAGGATCTTCTCGCGCAAGGTTTCAGCGGCAAGCTGGGCCGCACTGCCTGCCATTTCCGTCGCGCTCGCGTGGGTGGCGCCAAGACCGTGGCCGATCCTGTCGGTGCGGCCGGAGACAACGCGCACTTTGTCGTGGTCCACCCCCACAATGTCGGCAACGATCTGGGCAAGGGCGGTCGCAACGCCCTGGCCGAGGGCCGCTGCGCCCGTCAGAAGCTCCACCGTGCCCGACGAGTCCACCGTCAGCTGGGCTTTGTCGCCGCTGCCAAGGCCGGTCACATCCAGTCCCAGAGCAAGGCCGAGCCCCACAAGCCCCCCTTGGCTGCGCCTGTCGGCAACACGGCGGCGCAAGAGATCAAGGTTGAAGCGCTTGGCCGCTTGGCGGATCAGCCTGTCTCCATCGGCCGTCGCGAGGGGCACGTCCGCGCCGAGAACCACCAGCGGCCGGCCGGTGCCACTGCCTCCAAGGTTGCGGCGGCGCACGTCCAACCCGTCCTGGCCAAGGGTCCTCGCCACTGTGTCCAGGAGCCTTTCGCGGACAAAGGCGGCCTCGAACGCACCTCCCCCGCGCACCGTCCCTGCAGGAACCGTGTTGGTGGCCACAAGACGCCCCTCGGCCTTGAAGGCATCAAGACGGTAGGGACCTGGGACAAGGGCTGCGATGAGGTCGGCCGTCGTCAACGCCTCCGCCGTCAGGTAGGCGCCCTGGTCGAGGGTGAACGTCACATCGACGGCGGTCAGCGCCCCATCTTCGGCAACGGCTGCACGGGCGGTCGCGTCCATGGCGGGGGACTGGCCTGCGGCAAGACTGTGCTCGCGCCTGTCCTCCATCCACCGCACGGGCCGCTGAAGCCGCTCGGCCGCAAGGCAGGCCAGAACCTCCTCCGGCCCCACAAGACCTCGGGCACCAAAACTGCCCCCTACATCCCCCTGATAGACGGCAACGGCACACTGGGGCCGCCCCAGAAGCCTTGCCAACGTGTCGCGCGCCCCATGGGGGGTGCGGGCCGGGCCCCACACCTCGATCACATCGCGCCCACTGTCCCAGGCTGCGACAATCCCGCGGGTCTCAAGGGGCATGCCGCCGGCCCGCTCCAGCCTGAGCGTCGTCTCCACCACAGCCGACGCGGTGAGGAAGGCCTCTTCAAGGTTCCCATAGGCCTGCTTGACGAGGCGCATGTCCAAAGGTCGGCCATCGTGGGACGGACCTTTGGAGGCCGCCCCATCAAGGCGCGGCTCTAGGGAGACGATGTCGGCCTCCACCAGCTCGGCAGCATCCTCGGCAAGACCCTGTGAGTCGGCAAAGACGACGGCGATGGGTTCGCCCACATAGCGCACCATGTCGGCGGCAAGGATGGGGGCGCAGTAGGGGCCGAGCCCCATGCCGCTCCACTCAGGCGCGCCGATGGGGCCCACGGAGGCAACATCCTCAGCCGTCCACACAGCCGCAACGCCAGGGAGTTCGGCCGCCGCTCGCACATGGATTTGCCGCAGACGTCCCAGCGCCACAGGCGAGCGCACGACGCGCATATGGCACTGGTGGACAAGGTTGATGTCGCCCACGAAGCGGCCGCGACCTGTGACCAGCGGCCGGTCTTCCAACCGCGGCAGCGGCCGCCCCACATGTTTCATCGCGCCGCCGCCCGCATGGCGCTTTGGGCAGCCTTCACCGCCCGCAAGATGCTCTGGTAGCCCGTGCAACGGCAAAGGTTGGCGGAGAGGACCTCAATCAGCTCCTCATCGCTCATGTGGGGGTTTCGCTCCAGCGCGCCGACGGCCAGCATCAAAAAGCCTGGCGTGCAGTAGCCGCACTGAAGGGCATGGTGCTCAAGGAACGCCGCTTGCAGAGGGTGGAGCGTGTCGCCTTCCGCAAGTCCCTCCACCGTGCGCACAGCCATTCCATGGGCCTGGACGGCAAACAGGGTGCAGGCGCGCACAGGCTCGCCCTCCACAAGCACCGTACAGGCGCCGCAAGCCCCTTGCTCGCACCCCACATGGGTGCCTGTGAGGCCCAACGCATCGCGCAGCGCGTCGGCAAGGGTGGCGCGCGGCTCCACCACAACGGTCTTGGCGGTCCCGTTGACCTCCATGGTCATCTGGATGGGCCGCGTCATGCCGGTCCCGTCCCGCGCGGCCCAGCGTTGCAAACACGCGGCGCAGGCCTGAAGGCCACTGAGGCATTCGGTCCTTGTCTCGCGGCGAACGCAAGCGCGCAAAACCTCACGCGAGCGTACTTTCAAGCGCCTTGACCACCACCGCGCGGGTCAGATCGCGGCGATAGGGACCGTCGGCATGAAGGTCGTCCACAGGGTCGATGAGGTCGGCGGCCGCCTCCCCTGCCTGCCTGAAGAGGCGCTTGGTGGGCACCTTGCGCTCCATCAGCTGCTCCACCTCGTGGAGCCTGCGGGCCGTGGCCTCCACCGCGCCGACGCCGAGGCGCACGTTGATCATGTCATCCTCGTCCCTGTCATAGACGGCAAGGGCCATGGCAAGGGCAAAGTCACCGCTGCGGCGGGCATATTCGCCAAACCCCGTGCGCGCGTAGACCGGCAGGAGCGGAATCTGCACCTCGATCAGCATCTCATCGTCGGCAAGGGCGGTGGTCATCATGCCCTCGAAGAAGGCGGCGGCGGGGATGGCGCGCACGCCCCTTGCGGCCGAACGCACCATCATCTCAGCGCCGAGGACGACGCTTGCAAGGCACCACTCCGCCGCAGGGTCGCCCTGGGCCACCGCGCCGCAAAACGTGCCCCTCAGGCGGATCGGCAGGTGAGAGATGTGCCGTGCCATCTGAGCCAAAAGAGCGCCGAGGGGGCCTTCCACAGGCGCGCTCTCAAAATCGATATGGCGCATCAAAGGCGGGATCTTGAAGCGTCCACCCGCCACCGAAGGACGCTCAGCCTGAGGGATCCTGTTGATGTCGATGACGTGGGCAGGCTGGGCCAGGCGGAAGGCCATGGTCGGCACAAGGCTCTGGCCGCCTGCCAGAATCCTTGCGTCCTCTCCGTGCTCGTCCAGGAGGCGGAGCGCTTCGTCAATGCTTGCCGGTGCGTGGTAGTTGAACGCGGCCGCCTTCACACCTCATCCCCCGATCGCTGACCCGCACGACTGTGTTCGCGGTGACCAGGAGCGTGCAAGGCAAGCCGCACGCCTATCACATATCGCGCGCGGTTATTAAGGAGTTTCTTTGGCAATCCCGCGCCGGATTGCCGCCGTTGTGGCCCGTGCTGGGCGGTGCGTCGGTGGGCGCCGACGGGTGGCGAAGGCTTGCGGCGCGACGCTCGCTTTCGCAGGGGCGAAACGGCGGGGGCGGCCGAAGGTCAGTCGACCATGCGCTCCATCACGGCCAGGAAAAAGCCGTCGGTGCCTGTGGCGGCAGGGGTCATGGTCAAGCTCATGCCGTCCGCGCTCCAGGGCTTTGGGCCGCCGACACCAAACAGCTCCTCCCACGCCTCGCCGGCAGAGACGGGGGCAAAATCGGGCGAGCGGGCCAGAAACGCGTCCACCTGCGCCTCGTTCTCCTGGGGCAGGACCGAGCAGGTGACGTAGACGAGGTAGCCGCCGGGCCGCACGAACTCGCGCGCGGCATCAAGGCACTCCTCCTGCTCGCCGATCCGCCGTTCCAGTGCCGCTTCGGTGAGCCGCCACTTGGATTCAGGGCGCCGCCGCCACACGCCGCTGCCGCTGCAGGGGGCGTCCACCAACACCCTGTCCATGCGGCCCTTCAGGTCGTCCATGCCATCGCGCGGGCCATGCACCTGCACATTGCGGGCGCCGGCTCTGCGCAAGCGTTCGTGGATGGGGGCAAGCTGTTCGGCGTCCACATCGTGGGCGTGGATCTGACCCGTGTTGTCCATCTGTGCAGCAAGGGTCAGCGTTTTGCCGC
The DNA here is from genome assembly GCA_039182345.1 of Pseudomonadota bacterium. Taxonomy (GTDB): domain Bacteria; phylum Pseudomonadota; class Alphaproteobacteria; order Rhizobiales; family Amorphaceae; genus Acuticoccus. Next base: position 97 of record JBCDCF010000109.1, on the reverse strand, counting down.
CGGCGCCTGCGCAAAGGTCCAGCACCTGCTCGCCCTTTTGGGCAAACACCAGGAGCGCTGCGGCTTGGCTCGCCTCGTCCTGCACCTCCACATGGCC
>JBCDCF010000108.1:0-8981 GCA_039182345.1 Pseudomonadota bacterium | reverse complement strand
GGGCGCGGCCTGCAACAGGTGCTTGGCGGGCTTGAGCTTGGCCGCATCAATGTGGCGGCCAGAGGCGCTGGCATTGCCGAGGGCGCTTTGATGATGGCCGTCAAATACGCGCAGGAGCGCGAGACCTTCGGCAAGCCCATCGCCCAGCACCAGGCGATCCAGTTGAAGCTTGGGGAAATGGCCTCGAAGGTCGCCGCCTCGAAACTTCTGATCGAGGATGCGGCGCGCAAGTTCGACGCCGGCGAGCGCTGCGACATGGAAGCCGGCATGGCAAAGTATCTGGCAACGGAAACCGGCGTTTATTGCGCGCAGGAGGCCATGCGCATCTTCGGCGGCTACTCTTATTCCACCGAGTACGAGATCGAGCGCTTCTATCGCGATGCGATGCTCATGTGCATTGGCGAAGGCACCAACGAACTGCAACGCATCATCATCGCCAAGCAGCTTGTGGAGAGGCACCCTGCCTGAGGTCGAATCAAGACCCTCAGAGGAGACAGATCTCCCCCTTCAAGGGCTGAGGGTGATTGCCGTTGAGCAGTATGGCGCAGGCCCCTTCGGCACCATGCACCTTGCCGACCTTGGCGCCGAGGTGATCAAGGTTGAGGCCCCTGACACGGGCGGGCCGCTTCCAGGCGACAGCGCGCGGCACACAGGCCCGACCCTTCCTGGCGGCAATGACAGCCTGTTCTTCCAGTCCTTCAACCGCAACAAGCGCTCCATCGGCCTCAACCTCAAGGGCGAAGGCCAACAGGTCTTGCAGCGCCTTGCGCGGACGGCGGACGCCCTCATCAACAACGTGCGCGGCGATCAGCCGGAGCGGCTCGGCCTCACCTACGATGCGCTGTCAGCGGCCAACCCTTCCCTCGTGTGCGTGCACATCTCAGGCTATGGGCGCACGGGGGAGCGCCGCACCTGGCCAGCCTACGACTATCTGATGCAGGCCGAAGCCGGCTACATGGACCTCACCGGCGAACCCGATGCCCCGCCGACGCGCATGGGCCTTTCGGTGGTGGACTATCTGACGGGGGTGACGGCAGCGCTCGCCCTTGTCTCAGGTGTCCTTGCAGCCAAGCTGAAGGGGCGCGGACGGGACCTTGAGGTGAGCCTCTTCGACGTTGCCATGGGCCAACTCACCTACCCTGCCGCCTGGTGGTTGAATGGGGGTCTGCCCACCTTGCGGCGGCCCCGTGCAGGCCACCCCTCCATTGTCCCGTGCGAGCGCTACCGTGCGGCCGACGGCGACCTCTTCGTCATGTGCATCGTGCCGAAATTCTGGAAGACGTTTGCCACCATCATCGGCCGCGCCGATCTTTTGGACGATGCACGCTTTCAGACCGTGGAGGGCCGCTTCACCCACCGCGACGCTCTGGCCCATGAGGTGGACGCGGCCCTTAAATCCGCCACCGTTGCCACGTGGATGGAGCGCCTTGCCGGTGTGGTGCCCGCCTCCCCCGTCAAGACCATGGCCGAAGCGCTGGAAAACCCTTTCGTGACCGAGCGCGGCGGCCTTGTGGACGTCCCCCATGAAACGGCAGGCACAGTACGCCTTGTGGCCAGCCCGATCAGGCCTGACGGCAAGGTGCTGCCGGCCCATGCCGCGCCCACCTTGGGGGCCGACACCGACGGGCTTCTGGCAGAGCTTGGCTATGACGCTGGCGAGATTGCGCGGCTGCGAGCGGAGGGCGTTGTCTCATGAAGCTTGAAGGGGTGCGCGTCCTCGACCTGTCGCTCTACCTGCCAGGGCCCCACCTCACCATGATGATGGCCGACCATGGGGCGGACGTCATCAAGGTGGAGCCTCCGGGGCTGGGCGAGCCTGTGCGCGAGATCGGGCTGAAGCAGGGCGGCGAGACGGTCTGGTTCCGCAACACCCACAGGGGCAAGCGCTCCGTCCAGCTCAACCTCAAAGCCGAGGCAGGGCGGGAGGCCTTCCTTGCCCTTGCCGAGACGGCGGACGTTGTGGTGGAGGCGTTCCGCCCCGGCGTGGTGGACAGGCTCGGCATCGGTTACCAGGCGGTGTCGGCACGCAACAAAGGCATCGTCTACGCCTCCATCGCAGCCTTCGGGCAGACGGGGCCGTTGCGCGACACCCCCGCCCACGACCTTGCCATTGAGGCCCATGCCGGCGTTGTCAGTCTCAACCTTGGCCGGGATGGTGCGCCGGCAAGCCCCCATATGCCCGTGGCCGACCTCACAGGTTCGCTGATGGCGCTGTCGGGCATCTTGATGGCGCTCCTGCGCCGCACGGAGACGGGGCGCGGCGACTACATCGACATTTCCATGCAGGACGCCACCATGGGCTGGCTGCCCAACGTGGTCGGCCCGGTCTTTGCCGAGGACAAGGCGGCGGTGGTGAAGGACCAGCGCTCTTTCGGCGGCAACGCCTTTTACCGGATCTACGAGACCAAAGACGGTCGCTTCGTGGTGCTGGGAGGTGTGGAGCCGAAGTTCGTGCGCAACCTTTTGACGGCGCTCGGACGGGAGGACCTTGTTGAGGTTGCCACCTCAGGCCCCGGCCCTCACCAGGATGGTGTGCGGGCCTTCCTCGCCGACACGTTCAGCCGGAAGACGAGGGACGAATGGGTGGACTGGTTTGACGGCCGCGACATCTGCTTTGCGCCAGTGCTTGACCTTCACGAAGCCTTCCACGCCCCCCAGGTGGCCGCGCGCGAGATGATGCTGCGCGACGAGGACGGCAACCTTCACATCGGCATTCCCATCAAGTTTCGCGACGAGCCTGGGCGGGTGAACACACGCCTTCCAGCCGTTGGGGAACACACCGACGATGCGCTTCGTGAGGCAGGGCTCGACGCAGCGACCGTTGCCGCCGCCAAGCCCTCATGAAGGCTTGTGCTGGGGCGGGGGAAGGCCTGCCTCGCGCTTCAAGGTCATGGTGTAGGAGAAGCGGTCCGAGGGGTAGTGGTTGAAGGCGGCCAGGAAGGCGCGCCCCTCCGCATCCATATAGATGCGCGCAACGCACACGCTCGGCACCCCCGTCTCCACCCCAAGGGCCGATGCATGGGATGCCGGCAAAGGTCCGGCGGCAAAGTCCTGTTGCACCTGGTCCACCAGCACACCGTGGCGCCGTTCGATCAGTTGATACAAAGGCCCGTTGGCAATGTCCGCATCGTCCAAAATGTCGGCGAAACCGGCCTTGAGGTAGACCGTCGACGCGCAGACGGCCGCCTCATCGGAGGTGTAACGCACCCCGTTGATGCGCACCCATTCCTCCTCGCCGGTGCCAAGGCGTGCGGCGGTGGCCTCATCAGGCACCTCGCGCGAGGCCTCTTTCATTTCAAAGCGGGTGTCGCGGGCGTACAGAAACAAGCCCTCGATGGAGCGCATGGACTGCACATAGGCCGATCGGCGTTCCGCTGAGATGACGCGCGTGCCCCGTCCCTGCTGCGCGCGGATCAACCCGCTTTCGGCAAGGCGGCGCAGGGCCTCGCGTACGGTGTGGCGGCTGACGGAAAACTCCGCGCACAACTCAAGCTCCGTAGGAAGGAGGTCGCCCACAGCATAGCGCCCGTCATGGATGCGCGTTTCCAGCGAGGATGCGATCCTGCGATAGGCCGGCTCGCCATTGGCAAACCCCGTCGGCTCCATGGTCACATCCGCGCCCTCATCTGCCGCCACGCTTCTGTCAGCCTATCCCTGTGGGAAGGCGCTGCGATCGAGATGAGGGCTTCGGCCCGTTCGTCAATATCAAGGTCCTTCACGTGGGCTGCACCATGCTCGGTGACCACAATGTCCTGGTCGCCCCGCGGCACGGTGACCGCCGCCCCATCAAGGCAGGGCACGATGCGCGAAATGGTGCCCCCTTTGGCGCTGGCCGCAAGGGCAAGGATGGAGCGCCCGCCAGGGGAGACCTGTGTGCCGCGCACGAAGTCCAGAAGGCCGCCGTGGCCGGAGACTTGGCGCCCGTCCACCATGTCGGCCACGGCCTGGCCGAAAAGGTCCACCGCTAGGACGGAGTTGATGGCCGTCATCCGCTCCACCCCAGCAAGGCTTGCAGTGCCGTGGGTTATGGTCACCGGGCGAAAGAGGATGTCGTCCCTCTCTGCCACCCAGGCCCCGTGCCGCGCACTGCCGATGGCAACGCCTGTGGTGAGCGGCCCTTTGAACGCACCGTCTTCCACAAGAGGCTCCAGCGCATCGGAAATCATGCCACCGTGGTAGGAGAGCCCCTTGCGGCCTTGGAGGGCCTCAAGGACGGCCACCTGCACCTTGCTGAGACCAAACTGAAGGCTTGCCCCCTCGGGCACCAAATCCGCCACCCGCTGCCCCGCCTTTGCGATGGCATCAGGCACCTCGCCGGGGTCATAGAGGGGGGCGGGTCGGTCCGTCTCCACCAAAGCATCGAAGCGTGCGCGCGGAAGGGTCGGTGCTCCCCTGGGGGCGGGAAGGGTCCTGTCCACCTCGCCGATCAGCCGGGCGCCTGCGTCAATGACGAGGGGGGCGAAATCTGTCGTCAGACCGAGGCTGAAGGTGTCGCCCTCGGCTGGCGCCACACGCACCACGGCAACGTCCACATGACCCCTCGCCCCTAGGCGGCGTGCAAGGGCGGTGTAGTGAAGGGGCAGGAAACGCACGCGCCCCGCCGCAAACCCCTCCCTGAGGGCTGGCGATAGAAGTATCGTCTCAAACAGGCCCCCAGCCGACAGCGCCGACCAGTCGATGGTGTTGACGCCGGGAATGGGAGCGCCGGTAAACACAAGGCCAGGCGCACGGGACGGATCAGCGGCGAGGGCGTTCGCAAAGCCGGACGGCTCGCCCCCGCACCCGGCCACGAAGACTCGCGCTCCCGGAGACAGGCTGTCGATCACCTGCGCGAACGTCCTCATGTGCGCACTGTCTCCCCGTCCTTTGCCCTGCCTCTCGCCCTGGCCATAGTGTCACGGATCGGATATGTCCGGACAAATTTTTCCGCGAACCTGCCAAGGCCGCACAGAAGGATGCGCCCATGAGTTTGACCCGTGCGCTCGCCGCCATCGTCTCCCGTCCTGTGGATGGGGCGACACGGGCGCGCGCGGCCCTTCACGTGGTGGATTGGCTGGGGTGTGCGCACGCCGGCGCGGTGGAGCCTGCGGGCCTCCTTTTGCGCGCCGACGCGGGGGTGGAGGGCGATGGTCCGGCAACGGTCATTGCAGGCAAACGCCGTGGCGAGGCGGCGGCGGCGTTTGCCAATGGCGGCCTCGGCAACGTCCTTGAGATGGACGATGTACACAAGCAAGCCATCCTCCACCCGGGCCCTGTCACCATCGCCGCAGCCCTTGCAACCGCTGAGGCAGAGGGCGCATCGGGCGCACAGTTCCTTGATGCGGTGGTGGCGGGCTATGAGGCGGTGATCCGGGTGGGGCGGTCGCTGGGGCCGGCGCACTATGCCAAGTGGCACAACACCGCCTCGGCCGGTCCGTTCGGTGCGGCGGCCGCTTGCGGACGCCTTCTGGGGCTCGATGACGAGGCGATGGTCTCAGCCCTTGGCAATGCGGGGACACAGGTGAGCGGCCCATGGCAGTGCCGGCACGAGCCTGTGATGACCAAGCAGCTTCACACCGCCCGCGCCGCGCACGCAGGGCTGAAGGCCGCCCGCCTCGCCGCCCTTGGGTTCACAGGGCCTGCGTACATCCTGGAAGGCCCCCAGGGGCTTTATGCGGCCACAGCACCCGATTGTGTGCCTGAACGGGTGACGGCCGACCCTGACGGGCCGTTCCTCATCACCCAGACAAGCATCAAACCCTGGCCCGCCTGCCGCCACGCCCATGCGGCCATCGATGCAGCGCTCCTGGTGCGGCCCCGGGTGGATGCGCCTGTGGCCGCCATCACCATCCGCACCTATGACGATGCGCTGGCGTTTTGCGACAGGCCGACCCCTGACACGGTGATCGGCGCCAAATTCTCGCTCCAGCACGCCGTTGCCGCCACCCTTGTGGATGGCCCGCCGCCCCTTTCCCAGTTCTCTTTGGAGGCCATCGGGCGGTCCGACATTGCCCACCTGCGGAGCCTTTGCCATGTGGAACGGGACGAGGCTTTTGCCAGCGCCTATCCCGCCCGCTACGGCACGGGTCTGACCGTTGCCCTCAAGGATGGCCGGGTCCTGACCGCTGATGTCCCCGACGCGCTGGGCGATCCGGAAAATCCGTTGCCCGAGGCGATGCTTCTTGAAAAAGCCCACGCCCTCCTCCGCCACGCAGGAGTGGACCAGGGCGCGGCAGAGGACCTTGTGGACGCTGCCCTTGCCCTTACCGATTCCCCTCACCTGACCGCCCTTTCGGCCGCCCTCCAAAAGGCCGGCCAATCCATCGCCGAACGCCCAACTGCCGGAGTGCCCAATGCCGCCTAACTACTTTGAGGCGATGAACTATGACCGCATGGTCAGCGACTACCCGGCGGGCGATGCGTTCGTTGCCATGGCAAAGACCTTGTCGCGGGACGAGCTGTTTACGCGGCAGGACGCTGCCTTCAGAAAGACGATGGCCTTCGCCTGGACCGTCCCCTTCTACAAGCGCTTGTGGTCGTCGGCGGGGATCGAGCCTGGCGACGTGCGCGGCCTTGCCGACATTGCCAAACTCCCTGTCTACGACAAGTCCGACCTCATGCGTGCGGTGGAGGAGCATCCGCCCATCGGTGACTTTTCCGGCCTTGAGACGTACCCGGCCGACAGCCGGCCGCCGCTCATCTTCCAGACCACCAGCGGCACAACGGGACGGCCGCAGCCGCTGCTGTTCGGCCCGCGCAGCCGCGAACTCCAAAACCTACTCCTGTCGCGCATTTATGCCCTTCAAGGCTTGTCGCGGCAGGATGTGGTGCACTCGGTCTATGGGCACGGGATGGTCAATGGCGGGCACTATGTGCGCGAGGCGATCACCCATTGGGTGGGCTGCCAGATGTTGACCGCAGGGACGGGCGTTGAGACCCGCTCGGTGAACCAGGTGCAGCTGATGCGCGACTTCGGGGTCACCGCCATCATCGGCTTTGGCGACTACATCAAGCGCCTGGCCCAGGTGGCGCGGGAAAATGGGATCGAGCCTGGCCGCGACATCAAGGTGCGGATGATTTCGGGCCACATGGGCACCGATGCGGCCGCCATCGGCGAGGCCTGGGGCGGGGCGGAGATCTACGACTGGTACGGTGTGGGCGACACCGGCGCCATTGCCGGCGAAGGGCCGGACCATGACGGCCTCTACGTCATTGAAGACGCCCAGTATCTTGAGCTGTTGGACGTGGACACACAGGCCCCCGTGGCCGACGGCACCATCGGCGATATGGTGGTCACCTGCCTCTATAAAGACGACGTCTACCCCATCATCCGCTTCAACACCCATGATGTGAGCGAGGCGATGACGGGCGCCTCCTCCATCGGGCTGAAGTTAAAGCGCATCAAAGGCTTCCTTGGCCGGTCGGACAACATGGTCAAGCTGAGGGGGATCAACATCTACCCCCAGGCCATCGGCACCATCATGACCACCCATGCCGATGCGTTGAACGGGGAATATATCTGCGAGGTGACGACGGACGGTCAGCGCGATGAGATGCGCGTCCACGCCGAATGCCGCGCGCCCGACCCAGGCCTTGCCGAGCGCCTTGAGGGGCTGTTGCGCGAACGCCTTGGGGTGGCGATCGCCGTGACCCTTGCCGCCCCCAACGCCCTTGCCGATCTGACCCAGATCGAAACGCGGCAAAAGCCCATTCGCCTCATCGACCGCCGCAAGGATGGCTGAGGACGCCCCCGACATTGCGCGCCTCTCGGCGGATCTTGGTGATGGCCGCACCACTGCGCGGGCGCTGACGGAAGCGGCGTTGGCGCAGATTGCCGCGCGCGATGGGGCCATCAACGCATTCGTCGCCACCGACCCTGAAGGCGCTCTCGCTGCCGCCGACGCGTCGGACACAAGGCGGGCTTCGGGGACGGAACGCGGGCCTTTGGATGGCATTCCGCTGGCGGTGAAAGACAATCTGGCCTGCTGCGGGATGCCCACCACGGGCGGCCATTCAGGCGCAGGCCTTGCAGCTGACACCACCGATGCCGGCGTCGTCGCAAGGCTGAGGGCCGCGGGCGCTGTGATGATCGGCAAGGTGAACCTTCATGAAGGGGCGCTGGGCGCGACCACGGACAATCCCCATCACGGCCGCACCCTCAATCCCTTGATGGAGGGGGCAACCCCTGGCGGCTCCAGCGGTGGCTCGGCGGCGGCTGTCGCAGCGGGAATGGTGCCGGCGACCCTTGGCACCGACACCATGGGCTCGGTGCGCATTCCTGCCGCCTATTGCGGCCTTTATGGGTTGAAGCCGACGGAAGGACGGGTGGGCCGGAGCGGGCTCTCCTACCTGTCGCCGACCCTTGACACCATCGGCCCGATCACCCGCTCGGCCGAGGACCTTGCGACCCTCCTTGCGGTCCTGGAAGGCGCTGACACCGCAGATCCTGACAGCGCGATGGCGCCTGCCCTTCCTCCGTTCGACGATGCTCTCACCCTTGGCGTGGTGGACGTCTCAGCGTGCGAAATTGAAAGCGCCATCCTGGAGGCGATGGAAGTGGCCCGCCAGGCCCTTGCCGGAGCCGGGGTGTCGCTGGTTCCGGTGGCAATCAGGGACTGGGACCCTTCGCGCGACAGGCGGGCCGGCCTTCTGGTGTCAGAGGCCGAACTTGCCGCCACCATCGCCGAGGCGGTGCGCAAGACGCCTCTGCGATTCGGCGAGGCCTTTGCCGGGTTCGTGCGCTATGGCGAAAGCGTCAGCGCAACGCGGCTTGCAAATGCCTATAACAGGATCAGGCACAGGGGTGTTGCCGTTCGCCATGCCTTGGAAGACGTGGACGCCCTGTTGCTGCCCACGGCCCCGCAAAGGGCTTTTTTGCACGGGGCTCCTGTTCCTGCGAACCAGGCCGACCTGACAGCCATTGCGAACTTTGCGGGCCTGCCGGCCGTGGCAATCCCCATCCGAGCGCCTGACGGCGGCCTGCCAGCAAGCGTCCAGCTGAT
>JBCDCF010000107.1:0-9030 GCA_039182345.1 Pseudomonadota bacterium | reverse complement strand
GCCAACGGCAAGCGGGGTGCCCGAGATTGTCCTTGGCGGCAATGTAGGCGAGGCAGCGCCGGCGTCGGGCAATTTCGGCGTTTCCTTCGGTCAGGCCATCCTGTTTGCGTTCCTTGGCGGGATGCTCCTCAACCTCATGCCGTGCGTGTTTCCTGTGCTGGCGCTCAAAGCGCTTGGCCTTGTGCAGCATGCGCGCCAGTCGACCGCGCACAGGGCTGCCATCGGCGGTGCTTACATGGCAGGCGTCCTTGCCTCGTTCGCGGCGCTAACGGCGGTGTTCTTGGGGCTGAAGGCGAGCGGCGTTGCGGTGGGCTGGGGCTTTCAGCTTCAAGAGCCTGTCTTTGTGTCGGCAATGGCGGTGCTTTTGTTTGCCCTTGGGCTCAGCCTGTCCGGCGTGTTCGACATTGGTGTCGGGCTGACCCGGCTCGGCGGTCGTGGCCCCAACGACGGTGTGCCAGGGTCCTTCGCCACAGGCGTTCTGGCAACGGTGGTGGCAAGCCCTTGCACGGCGCCGTTCATGGCTGTGGCGTTGGGGGCGGCCCTTGCGGCATCCACCGAGACGGCGGCGGCGGTGTTTGCCGCCTTGGCGCTCGGCTTTGCAACGCCCTTTACGCTGTTGTGCGTGGTGCCTGGGCTTGCAAGGGTCCTGCCCAAGCCGGGGGTCTGGATGGAGCGGCTGAAGCAGGCGCTCGCCTTTCCCCTTTATGCCTCGGCGGCCTGGCTGGTCTGGGTGCTGGCGCAATTGACGGGGGTGGACTCGCTCCTCACCATCCTTGGCGGCTTCGTGATGGTGGCGCTTGCGGCCTGGCTTTACGGCTTGTCCCAAAGGGGGGCGATGCCGTCTCACAAAGTTGCGGCGGTCTTCGCCCTCATCTGCCTTGCGGTGGGTGGAGCCGCGTTCTGGAATGCTGTCACGGCGGTGCCTGTGCTGGCGCGGGACACGGCGCCCCCGCCGCGCGGCGAACCCTTCACCCCCCAAAGGCTGACCGACCTCAGGGAGGCTGGGAACAACGTCTTCCTCAATGTCACGGCGGCCTGGTGCATTTCCTGCAAGGTGAACGAGCGTGTGGTGCTTCAGACCAAGCGGTTCGACACACTCTTGACGGACTATGACGTTACCTATCTGGAGGCCGACTGGACGCGCCGCGACCCTGACATCACACGGCTGATGGAAGAGTTCGGCCGCGCGGGTGTCCCCCTTTATGTCTATTACCCCTCGGGGGGTAGCCCTGAGATTTTGCCGCAGATCCTCACCAACGCGGTCGTTGAAGACGCGTTCGGTGGCGGATAGAGCATGTCACGCCCGCAACGCTGGAGCCTTTTGCCGTGACCTGTCGCCTGCCGGCCGAACCATGACCCTTTTGAAGCGCGTTGCCACGACCGGCATGGCTGCTGGCCTTGCCGCGTCGCTCCTCACCGGTGCTGCCGCGGACGAGGCGCCGGCGCCGGCAGACTGGGCGGCGGTGGAGGCTGCGGCCAAAGGGCAGACGGTGCACTGGTATGCATGGGGCGGGGAAAGCCACATCAACGACTTCATCGCCTGGGTGGGTGATGAGGTTCGCGAGCGCTACGGCGTCACAGTCAACCACGTCAAACTGTCCGATACGGCCGAGGCCGTTGCCCGGGTCCTTGCCGAAACCTCAGCAGGAAAGGACAAAGGCGGCGCGGTGGACCTTGTCTGGATCAACGGCGAAAATTTCGTCTCCATGAAGGTCAACGGCCTTCTTTATGGTGGCGAGTGGGCCCACCACCTGCCCAACCGCGCGCTTGTGGATCTTGACCGTTACGGCGCGGCCATCCTCACCGACTTTGGGGTCGCCGTCGAGGGCATGCAGTCCCCTTGGGGCCGCGCGCAGCTGACCATGCTTTATGATGCCGGCAGGCTCGCCAATCCGCCGCGCACGTTGGAGGGGCTGATGGCATTCGTGGAGGCCAACCCCGGACGGTTCGCCTATCCGCAGCCGCCCGATTTCGTGGGCACCTCGTTCCTCAAGCAGCTCCTGTTGATGAGTGTGCCTGACCCCGCCGTCCTACGCGCGCCGGCTGGCGAGGACGGGGAGGAGATCGTCAAGACGCTCCTTTTGCCTGTGCTGGAGAGGCTCCACCCCCACCTGTGGCGCAGCGGCCGAGCCTTCCCCGTCAGCGTGTCGGATCTTCGGCGGCTTTATGCCGACGGCGAGATCGACATTGCCCTCACCCACAACCCCAATGACGGGAGGGCCGGTGTCCTTGCAGGAACGCTGCCGCCTGGGACTGAGGTGACCGCCTTTGCGCAAGGGAGCCTCGGCAACGTGCATTTCGTGGCCATTCCCCACAACGCTGCCCACAAGGCCGGGGCAATGGTGGTGGCAAACTTCCTCTTGTCGCCCGAGGCACAATCCGCCAAGGCGGACCCTTCCGTGTGGGGCGACCCGTCCGTGCTCGCCCTTGGCGCGCTGGACCGGGACGCAAGGGCCCTGTTTGGCGCTGAGGTGGACGTTGGCGCGCCCACCCTTGCCGAACCCCATGCCTCGTGGACGCCTTTGATCGAGGCGGCCTGGTCGGAGGCGTTCTTGCAGTGAAAGCCCCCCGAAAGGCGGCAGCGACGCCAGCCGCGAAAGCGAAGCCCGCGCCGAAAGCCAAACCATCGCCAAAGGCCAAACCGCCGGCGAAAGCAAAAACCTTGAAGCGCGCCCGCTACACCAAGGCGGAAACCGAAGCGCTGTTCGAGCGGCTGAAGGCGGCAATGCCTGAGCCGAAGACGGAGCTGTCCTACACCAACCCGTTCACGCTTCTGGTGGCGGTCGCCCTGTCTGCCCAGGCAACGGACGTGGGCGTCAACAAGGCCACCGGCCCCCTGTTTGCCATTGCCGACACGCCTGAAAAAATGTTGGCGCTGGGCGAAGACAAGGTGCGCGACTTCATCAAGACCATCGGCCTTTTCAACACCAAGGCCAAGAACGTCATTGCGCTGAGCCAGGCGCTGGTGGACACCCATGGCGGTAAGGTCCCTGCCGATCGAGACGCCCTTCAGGCGCTGCCAGGTGTCGGGCGCAAGACCGCGAACGTTGTCCTGAATGAAGCGTTCGGCGAGCCCACCATTGCCGTCGATACTCACATCTTCCGCCTCGGCAACAGGCTAGGGCTTGCCCCTGGCAAGACGCCCGATGCGGTCGAGGCCTACCTTGAGAAGGTGGTGCCCGACGCCTACAAGCACGGCGCCCACCACTGGCTCATTTTGCACGGCCGCCATGTGTGCAAAGCCCGGCGCCCTTTGTGCGAAGCGTGCGTCATTGCCGATCTTTGCAAATCTCCCGAACGGCGCGTGTTGCCGGGCGATACCTGACAAGGCATTGTTCGTGAGGGACGGTCGTCCCATTCCGTCATGCCATCCAGGCGCAGTGCGCCCAACGTCGCCGGTTTTCCTATGACACCACCCGTGCCGGAGAGGCCGGCGTTGTTCCTCGATTTCGACGGCACGCTGGTGGAGATTGCCGACCGGCCCGATGCCGTCATCGTCGACCCGATGGTCCCCAGTCTGATCGAGCGGCTCGTGGCGAAGACAGGCGGTGCCGTCGCCGTCATCAGCGGCCGGCGGATCGAGGAGATCGATGCCTTCTTGCACACCGCCATTGCCGCAGCAGGCATGCACGGCTCCCAGCGCCGTGCCGAGCCTGGCGCCGAGGTGGCGGTCCTGTCCGATTCTCCGCAAGTGGCGCTGCTGCGCGATCGGCTGCACGACAGCGGGCTGATTGCCGGCCCCATCCGCCTTGAGGACAAGGGCGCCGGCATTGCCGTGCACTACCGTGCCGCGCCCGACCGGGGCGAGGAGGTGGCCCGGCGCATGGAGGAGGCCATTGCCGACCTTGACGAGTTGAACCTCCTCCACGGCAAAATGGTGGTGGAGGCCAAACGCAAGGGCTTCGACAAGGGGGCTGCCGTGCGCGGCTTCATGGAGCATGCCCCGTTTGAGGGGCGCACCCCTGTCTTCCTGGGCGATGATGTGACCGACGAAGATGGCATCAAAGCCTGCAATGCCCTTGGCGGCTTTGGTGTGAAGGTGGGCCCTGGCGAGACCGCTGCCGCCTATAGGGTCGATGATGTGGCCGCCATCCTTTCCTGGCTGACCACAGTGGCGGACACGGCACGATGAGCACGCTCGCCCTTGGCATCATCGGCAACTGTTCGGTCTCCGCGCTGGTGGACGATATGGCGCGGATTGTCTGGTGGTGCCTGCCGCGGCCTGACGGCGACCCTGTCTTCCACGCCCTTTTGGGCAGCCGCGGCGCGCCTGAGGACGGTGCCTTCGGCATTGAGATCGAGAACTACTCCCACACCGAGCAGTCCTACGTTGAGAACACGGCGATCCTGCGTACGCGGCTCATCGCCACCGACGGCTCGGCCCTTGAGGTGGACGACTTTGCCCCCCGCTTCCTGTCACGGGGGCGCGTGTTCCGTCCGGCGCAGATCGTGCGGCGGCTGCGGCCAGTGTCGGGGCGACCGCGGGTGCGCATTGTCCTGCGGCCGCGGTTCAACTGGGGCAAGGAGCGTCCGCAAATCACGTCGGGCTCCAACCATGTGCGCTATGTGTCGGACGCACAGACGATCCGCCTCACCACCGACGCGCCGGTCACCTACATCCGCGATGAGACGTTTTTTGTGTTGGAGCGGCAATACAATTTCTTCCTCGGCCCTGACGAATCGCTGACCGATCGCCCCGGCACCCTGGGGCGCGAGTTCGAGGAGGAGACGGAGTACTACTGGAAGCGCTGGAGCCTGCGCCTCGGCCTTCCATTGGAGTGGCAGGACGCCGTCATCCGGGCCGCCATCACTTTGAAGCTTTGCACCTTCGAGGAGACGGGGGCCATCATTGCCGCCGTCACCACCTCCATCCCCGAAGCGCCGAACTCTGAGCGCAACTGGGACTATCGCTATTGCTGGCTTCGTGATGCCTTCTTCGTGGTGCGGGCGCTGAACGCGCTGTCGGACCTTGAGACCATGGAGAACTATCTCGCCTATATCCGCGACATCATCGGCTTGACGCGGGGGGACCATGTGCAGCCGGTGTTCGGCATCGGCCTTGAGGCGAACCTTCTGGAAGACACTGCCGATTTGCCGGGGTATCTGGGCATGGGGCCTGTCCGGGTCGGCAACCAGGCCCATGAGCATCACCAGCACGATGTCTACGGCAACATCGTCCTTGCCGCCGCCCAGGCCTTTTTCGACAAGCGCCTCCTGCGGCAGGCCAATCTGGACGATTTCCGCCAGCTGGAGGTGGTGGGCGACAGGGCCTACATGCTGCACGACCAGCCCGACGCCGGCATCTGGGAGCTGCGCACCCGCGCACGCACCCACACCTCCTCCGCCCTCATGTGCTGGGCAGCGCTGGATCGCCTGGCCAAGATCGCCAATCACCTCGGCCTCAGTCCCAAGCACTGGCGGGCGCGGGCCGATGAGGTGCACGCTCGCATCTGCCGTGAGGCGTGGAGCGACAAGGTGGGCGCCTTTGCCGAGAGCTTCGGCGGCGACGACCTTGATGCCTCGCTCCTGTTGATGGCGGAGGTGGGCTTCCTGGACCCCCTCGATCCGCGCTTCGTGGCGACGGTGGAGCGGATCGGCCATCGCCTGAGGGACGGCAACCACCTTTATCGCTATCACGCCGCTGACGATTTCGGCCGCCCTGAAGTGGCCTTCAACGTGTGCACCTTCTGGTACATCGATGCCCTCGGCCGCATGGACCGGCGCGAGGAGGCACGCGAGATTTATGAGACGATGCTGTCGTGCCGGAACCATCTGGGCCTCCTTTCGGAGGACACAGACCCGCAGACGGGGGCGCTTTGGGGAAATTTTCCCCAAACATACTCGATGGTTGGCATCATCAATGGTGCGGTGCGGCTTTCCCGACGGTGGGATAAGGTTATCTAACCGAGCTGTATCGGGTCTCTTGCAGCGTGTGGGGTCTTTGAGATGAAACGTATCGTCGTCGTGTCCAACCGAGTCGGACCGTTGACCGACACAGGACGCGCCGGCGGACTGGCCGTCGCCCTTGTGGACGTTCTGCGCGAACGTGGCGGCCTGTGGTTCGGCTGGAGCGGCGGCGTGTCGGAGGAGGGCACCTACGGGGCGCTGAAGCTGACCGAAGAGGGCAACGTCTCCACCGCCACCATCGACCTTGCCCAGACCGATTATGACGAGTTCTATGCCGGCTACGCCAACCGCGCCTTGTGGCCGACGCTTCACTATCGCCTCGACCTGACCGACTTCGACAGGCGGTTGGAGGAAGGCTACCGGCGGGTGAACGAGCGCTTTGCCGCCAGGCTGATGCCTTTATTGCGCCCCGACGACATCATCTGGGTGCAGGACTACCACTTCTTCCTTCTGGGCGAGCACTTGCGCGCGGCAGGGGTGACGAACCCCATCGGCTTTTTCCTGCACATACCCTTCCCCGTGCCGGAGGTCCTGACGGCGCTGCCCAACCACAAGGCCATCGTGTCGGCCATGATGGCCTATGATCTGGTCGGCTTTCAGACCAGCCAGCACCTCATGGGGTTCGAGCGCTACCTCCTTGAAGAGGCTGGCGGGGAGCGCGGGGAGGACGGGTCCATCACCGCTTTCGGCGGCAAGGTGGTGGCCGATGCCTTCCCCATCGGCATCGATGGCAGCGCGTTTTCGGGCTTTCCCACCTCGAAGGAGGGGGCGCAGCACTTCCACCTGATGCGCGACGAGCTTGAGGATCGCAAGCAGATCGTCGGCGTTGACAGGATCGACTATTCCAAGGGCCTGCCTGAGCGCTTTCACGCCTTCGAGCGTCTGTTGGAGTTTTATCCTGAGAACAGGGGGCGGGTGAGCTTCCTTCAGGTGGCGCCGCCGTCCCGTTCAGAGGTGCGCGCCTACTCGCAAATCCAAAGGACGCTGGAGGGGCTGTCGGGGCGCATCAATGGCCGCTTCGCCGACCTTGACTGGACGCCGTTGAACTTCCTCACGCAGTCTTTCCCCCGCCGGGCCCTTGCCGGTATCTACCGCGCCTCAGGGGTCGGTCTGGTGACACCTTTGCGCGATGGGATGAACCTTGTGGCCAAAGAGTATGTGGCCGCGCAGGACGAGGATGACCCCGGCGTCCTTGTCCTGTCGCGCTTTGCGGGCGCGGCGGAGGAGATGAGCGAGGCGCTCATCGTCAACCCTTACTCCATCGATGAACTTGCCGAAGCGCTGCAAGAAGCGATCCGCATGCCTTTGGACGAGCGCAAATCCCGCTGGTCGGAGCTTTACCGCAAGGTGATGACCAACACCGCCTCCAACTGGTCGCGCATTTTCCTCGACCGCCTCACCACAATCAACGACGGGCACTGACGTACCGCGAAACGAAGGCGCTTGGACGGTTTGGTCTGACGCCGAGCGCGTCAGGACGAGCAGTTTTTTTGCCGAAGGGAGGCGCTGAGCGTCGGAGCACGCCGTGATGCGGCGCAGCGACTACGCGACCCGATCCGTAGTCAGCGAATAAACCCCGCTCAGGAGCGGGGCTGGGCGTAGACGGTGATCTTGAGGCCTGTGAAGCTTTCCGTGTCCAGGAACTCGCGGCCTGTGCCGAAGCCTGACGGGGTGCCCAGGAAACCCTTGGCCATCAGAACGCCTTCGCGGGCCGATGTGGTCCTGTCGGGTGCGGTGAAGGCTGCGAAGGTGGCGTCAGAGACCGAGCCGCTGTCGGCAATCAACGCGGCGCTTGCCCCTTGGACGGGGGTGAACATGGCGTTGGCGTCCTGCACAACGGCTGCGCGGTTGACGGACGGCAACAGGTTGCGGCCTGCCGGTGCAAGGGACGCGGTCCGCGGGATAAGGGCGGCCGTTGCGCTCAACGGTGAGGTGGGCTGAAGCGCGCCATCATCGTCACGGGCGTAGCCCAGACGCGTGGGCGAAGCGTCTGTCGCCGTACCCAGGGGGCCGACCGGGCGCTGGGGCGGAAGGGCCGCCAGCGTGATGGTCTCATCTTGTTGAGGGGCGTTGTCATCGGCCGGGGCGTCGGCGGCGCGCGGGGCCTGTCGCGGCACCGGCGGTGCGGCACCTGCCGTCGGGGCGGCCGGTGCAGCTTCAGCCGTTGCGGCGGCGGGGTTTTCCACGGCGACGGCCGTCAACGGTGCGGCTGGCGGGTCGACCGGGCGGACCTGAGGGGCCTCCTTCTCATCATCGTCGGAGAAGCGGTTGATCAGGCCGCCGAGGGACACGCTCGGCAGTTGGGCGAGAATACCTGTGCGCGATTCTTCTGCGGCCGCCTGCGGCGTCGGTGCTTGCGTGACCGATGCGGTGCGCACGCGTGCTGGCTCGTCACGCGGGGCGGGCGCGGCCGGTGCGGGACGGGAGGGTGCAGTGCCAGGGCGGATCACGCCGCTATCCACCGTGCCGCCGGCAGAGGGGTCGCTGGCAGCGCGGCGGCTGCCCCCCAGGAACGCAAAACGGGACCGGCCAGCGCTGCCATCGAGCCGTTGAAGGCGGCCGGCACGCTCAGCCGCCTGAGCCTCGGCGTACCGCTTCAACGGTTTGCCATTGCGCGGCAGGTGCAACGTCTTCCCGTCAGGAAACACTCTGGCGAGCTGGCTGCGGGACATGCGGGGCCAACTGCGCACACGCCCTGTGTCGAAGTGCACGAAAGGGCTGCGGCTGCGCGGATAAAAGCCGACGCCGCCCACCTGACGCTTCATGCCGGAAATGCGGACCTGTGAGGTCTTCGCGCCGGGAATGAAAAAGTCGATGGCCTTGCCCGCCATGTGCTGGGAGTTGCGCGCAACACCGCGGGAGCGGCGGCGCAGCATCTGGTTCGTGGCAGGCGAGCGATAGGCCGACACGATATGAATGGTCCGGCCGCCGTGTTCCTGCTGGACCTCCCACAAGAGGTCGAACAGCTCAGGATCCATCTTGGTGGCTTCGTTGCGCCGCCAGTCGCGCAGAAAGCGGTTGAGGTCGCGCAGCGCTGAAGGCACATAGCGGCCGTTGCGCTTGTAGACGACCTTGATGCTCTCCTTCGTGTGGGTGAAGTAGAGGCTGAGCGTGCGCGAGTTG
>JBCDCF010000106.1:0-9038 GCA_039182345.1 Pseudomonadota bacterium | reverse complement strand
GGTGCGTCAGGGTCGTAAAAAACGGGCGCACCATCACGGTCCACGAACGATTGGTGGATGTGGGCGGAATTGCCTGCGTGGTCGGTGTCCCACTTGGCCATGAAGGTGATGGCCCTGCCGTGCTTCCAGGCAATCTCCTTGCAGGCGTTTTTGATGATGACGTGACGGTCGGCCATGGTCAGCGCATCGGCGTAGCGCACGTTGACCTCTTCCTGGCCCTTGTCCGCCTCGCCCTTGGTGTTTTCCACCGGCACGTCCGCAGCGTTGAGGCCGTTGCGGATGGCCCGCATCACCTCTTCCTCCTTGGTGGTCTGGAAGATGTGATAGTCCTCGTTGTAGGCGCTGATGGTGGTAAGGCCGGCGTGGCCGTTGTCCTCAGCCTCCTCAAAGCTCTCCTTGAACATGAAGAACTCAAGCTCGCTCGCCGTCATCGCCGCCACACCGCCCTCGGCAAGGCGGGCCACCTGACGCTTCAGAACCGCGCGCGGCGAATGGGGCACATCCTTGTGGGTGTGGTGATCAAGGACATCGCAAAGGACAAGGGCGGTGCCTGGCAGCCATGGCGTCAGGCGCAGGGTCGACAGGTCAGGCTTCATGACATAGTCGCCATAGCCCTTGGCCCAACTGGCCGCCTTGTACCCCTCGACGGTGAACATCTCCATGTCGGTCGCCTGGAGATAGTTGCACGAATGGGTCTCCTCCCACGCGCTGTCCACGAAGAACTCGGCATGGAAGCGCTTGCCCATCAGGCGGCCCTGCATGTCCACCTGGGCAGCAACCACGGTGTCGATGGTGCCGTCGGCGACCATCTCTTTCAGCTTGTCAAAGGGGAGGGCGGTCATGGGGTCTCACGCTCAAGGGGGCGCCTGAAAAAGGAACGGCGATGGTGACGCGGGGGACTTCTAGCATCAACGCTCATGTCATTTCCATGACGGTGGAGGGGCGATCGGCCGAAAGCGAAGCCACTGCACCGCCGGGCCAAAAGTGTGTAAGCAAGAGCCACGCCCGATCGACCGCGCGCGACAGCACCTTGGGCACCCAAAGGCCCCGAGCGCACCCTGTGGCGCTCCAGGGGCCGGGTGCTTGGCAGCGAACGTCATCGCAAGGGCGGCCCGCAAGGAGCATTCATGCCACTGTCGCCCAACGCCCGCGGATCCCTCTTCATGGCAGGATCCATGGCCGGTTTTGCCACCAACGACGGCTTCATGAAGTTCGTGTTCGAGAGCCTGCCGTTCTTTCAGTCGGTGTTCATCCGCGGCATGTTCACAACGCTCCTTGTGGCAGGACTTGCCTGGCGGGCGGGCGCGTTCAAGACGCGGCTGACGCGGGCGGACACCAAGCCCCTCGTCCTGCGCTGCATAGGGGAGATCGGTGCAACGCTGTGCTTCTTGTCGGCGCTGAACAACATGCCGCTCACCAATGCCAACGCCATCATGCAAGGGGCGCCTTTGGCGGTGACGATGGCCGCCGCCCTCTTCCTGAAGGAGCCTGTGGGGTGGCGGCGCTGGCTTGCCATCCTGGTGGGCTTCATCGGGGTGATGATCATCGTGCGGCCGGGCACCGAAGGGTTCGACGCCTTCGCCCTTTTTGCGGTGGCAGCCGTCCTCTTCGTCACCTTGCGCGACCTTGCCACGCGGCAGATGCCGGCCGGCACCTCCACCCTTTTGGTCAGCACCATCACCGCCTTCGCCATCACGCTCGTGGCCGGTGCCGTTGCGCCGTTCCAGGGCCTGCAAATGCCGACGGGCGAACAGCTCGGCCTGTTGTTTTGCGCAGGCATCTTCCTTCTCATGGGCTATGTGTTCGGTGTGGAGGCCATGCGTGTGGGCGACATCTCGGCCGTCTCGCCCTTCCGCTATACGGTTTTGTTGTGGGCGCTCGTCATCGGCTATATCTGGTTCGGCGAAGTGCCTGACGAACTCACCATCATCGGTGCCACCATCGTTGTGGCGGCCGGCCTTTACACCCTGTGGCGCGAGCAGATGGTGGCAGGCGGGCGCCCTGCGGCCCATGCCACTGTGCGCCCGTTCGAGCCGTCGGACGATGATGTGGGCAGGACCCCGCCCCGCTGATGGCAAGGCACACGCCCTTTCCCCGCCTCACCGCCAGGCCGGAGATCGAGCGGCATTTCCGCGGGGCTGAGCGCCGGGCCGAGCAAGCCATCGCGATCGTGCGCATCGTCATCGCGCTGATCTTGGCGTTCGCCCTCACACAACTCGTCACAAACCTGCCCCCAGCCGACGAGCCCATGCTGCAGGTGCAGCTGGCCGTTGCCATTGCCACCCTCGGCGGCTACGCGCTGATCGGGATTGTGGCACTGATCCTGTCCACCACAGGGCGCATGTCCCAGATGATGGCGCTGGTGTTCGTCACGCTGGATGTCGCCTTTGTCATCGGCAGCTTGTGGATCAACAAGTTCAACACGGGCCTGCCGTCCAACTATCTGGCCGCCTACCCTGCGGTGTGGATGATCCCTGTGGTGCTGACCTTCGGCGCGCTGCGTTACAGCCCGGCGACACAACTTTATATCCTGGCGTTGATGGTGGTGGGGCTGTTGTCCCTCAGTCTGCCGCTGTCATCCTGGGTGCCGCGGGAGGCCGTGGAGGGCGGCACGGTGCCGACCCAAATCCTCCCCTTCTTCGACCCGCCGCCCAACGTCATGCGTCTCATCATGGTGTTGATGGCGGGTGGCATCCTATTCGTCGTCGTCCTGCGCACACGGCTGATCCTTGCCGCCGCGCTGGACGAGAACCGCCGTCGCCTCCAGATGACGCGCTACCTCCCCCGCCAGGTGGCCGCGATGATCACCGAGAGCGACACCGATGCCCTGCGCAAAGGGCGCCGCCAGCCCGTCGTGATCCTGTTCGTGGACATTCGCGACTTCACAGGCCGCGCCGAAAGCATGGACCCTGCCGCCCTTGGGGCTTTCCTTGCAAAGTTCCGCGGCGAGATCGGCGCTGCGGTGGGAAACCATGGCGGCGTGGTGGACAAGTTTGTGGGCGATGCGGCGATGGTGGTTTTCGGCCTACCCCAGCCCACCGCGCAGGATGCCGACAGCGCCGTCGCCTGCGGGCTCGACATACTGGCCCGCGTCGCCGCCCTTTCAGACGTCGATGAGGCAGCGGGCGCGCCACCCCTTCATGTGGGGGTGGGCATTCACGCGGGCGCTGCGTTTGTGGGCGCCATCGGCGACGACATGCGCCTTGAGTTCACCGTCGTCGGCGATGTGGTGAACGTCGCCTCACGGGTGGAGAATGCCACCAAGGCCGCCCATGTCCCCCTCCTCATCACCGATGCGGTGAAGAACGCCTGCCGCAAACACACCAAAGGCTTTGCGCAAAAGCACACTGTCGAGATCCGCGGCAAGGCGACACCTGTGGACCTTTGGGCCCTGTCGGACAGTGCCCTTAAGGCTGCCCTTGCGCAGAAAACGCCCCGTTAATTCAGCATCTTATAGGCGGGAAGGGTGAGGAAGGGCGATAGCGTCTTGGCGGTGGTGAGGGAGCGGAACAGCTCCACCGCCTCGTCGTAGCGGCCGTTCTTGAAGGTCTCCTCGCCCACCTCTTCGCGCACGCGGGCCATCTCTTCCTCAAGGCAGCGGTCGAAGAGGGCAACGTCGGCGGTGCGCCCGTCCGACAGGTGGGCCCCATAGGTCAGCCACTGCCACAACTGCGAGCGGGAGATTTCCGCCGTCGCAGCGTCTTCCATCAGGTTGTAAAGGGGGACGGCGCCGCGGCCCTGGAGCCAGGCTTCGATGTACTGAACGCCGACGCGGATGCAGTCGCGCAAACCCACCTCGGTGCGCTCGCCCTCGTGCACCTCCAAAAGGTCGGTCTGGCCGATGACCACATCGTCGCGCTTTTTGTCCACCTGGTTGGCCTCCGGCATGATCCTGTCGAACACCTCCATCGCCACGGGGACGAGGTCGGGGTGGGCGACCCAGGTGCCGTCGTGGCCGTCGCGGGCCTCGCGCTCCTTGTCGGCCCGCACCTTCTCCAACGCTTCGGCATTGGCCGCCTCGTCGCGCCTGTTGGGGATTTGCGCGGCCATACCGCCCATCGCAAACGCGCCGCGGCGGTGGCACTGCTTGATCAGAAGCAGGCTGTAGGCGCGCAGGAACGCCTTGCCCATCACCACCTGGCTGCGGTCCGGCAAAATGAACTCCGGCTTTGCCTGCAAGGTTTTGATGAAGGAGAAAATGTAATCCCACCGCCCGCAGTTCAGACCCGCAATGTGGTCGCGCAGAACGTAGAGGATCTCGTCCATCTCGAACGCTGCCGGCAGCGTCTCGATCAGCACCGTCACCTTGATGGTGCCGTTCGGAATACCGAGCGCCTCTTGCGCATGAACGAACACATCGTTCCACAGCGCGGCCTCTTTGTGGCTCTCCAGCTTTGGCAGGTAGAAGTAAGGCCCCGTGCCGGCCGCCATCTGCTTCTTGGCGTTGTGGAAAAGGTAAAGGCCGAAATCCACCAGGCCGCCGGCCATCGGCTCACCGTCGACGGTGATGTGCGCCTCCGGCAGGTGCCACCCGCGCGGGCGGATCAACAGGACGGCGGGGGTGTCGGAGAGCTTGTAATCCTTGCCTCTTTCGTCGGTGAAGTCGATGTTGCCGCTCCACCGGTCGATCATGTTCACCTGGCCGTCCATCATGTTCGACCATGTGGGGGAGGAGGCATCCTCAAAGTCGGCCATGAACACCTTGGCCCCGCAATTGAGGGCGTTGATGATCATCTTGCGGTCCACCGGCCCTGTGATCTCCACACGGCGGTCTTTCAGGTCGTCGGGGATGGGGGCAACGGTCCAATCGCCGTCGCGGATGTGTTTGGTCTCGTCCAGAAAGTCGGGAAGGGCGCCGTTGTCGAACGCCTCCTGCCGGGTCTGGCGCGCTGCCAGAAGCTCCAGCCGGCGTGCGTTGAAGGTGCGGTGGAGGTCGGCGAGGAAAGCCAGTGCGTCGGCGGTCAGCACCTCGTCATAGCGCGGCGCCATCGCCCCCTTCACGTCAACCCCGTCCGTCGATGCCACCACAATCACTCTCCTATTCCCGTTCCGGTGCACATGCACACTGCGTGCCTTGATGCCACGTCCGCCGCGCACCACAAAGCGCTGCCGAACGACCGTGCGCGGCCTATCTGATGGGGGATGAGCGCGCAACCGATCCTGTCCCTGTCGCCTGAAGGGCTTTACTGCCCGCCGGGGGATTTCCATATCGACCCGGTCCGCCCAGTGCCGCGCGCCGTCATCACCCACGGCCATGCCGACCATGCCAGGGCGGGCCATGGCGCTGTGATGGCAACGCCTGAAACCCTTGCCATCATGGCAGTGCGCTATGGGGAAGGGTTCACCGAAACGCGCCAGCCCTCCCCTTACGGCGCGACCACCACGGTGGGCGACGTGACGGTTTCCTTCCATCCGGCAGGCCATGTGCGCGGGTCGGCGCAGGTGCTGATGGAGCGGGGCGGCCAGCGCGCCGTCGTCTCAGGCGACTACAAGCGGCAAAGTGACCCGACGGCAGAACCTTTCGAGCTTGTGCCGTGCGACCTTTTCGTCACCGAGGCAACGTTTGCGCTGCCGGTCTTCCGCCATCCGGACGCGGCGGAAGAGGTGGACAAGCTGTTGCGCTCCCTCGCCCTTTTCCCAAACCGGCCGCATCTTCTGGGCGCCTACTCCCTCGGCAAGGCGCAAAGGCTTTTGGCGTTGATCCGCCAGACAGGCTACGATCGACCCATCTACATGCACGGTGCTCTGCAAAGGCTGACCCAGCACTATGTGGACGCCGGCGCCGACTTCGGCCTCCTGGTGTCGGTGAAGGGGCTCGATGCCAAGTCCGTCGCTGGCGAGATCGTCTTGTGCCCGCCCTCCTCCCTTGCCGACCGATGGGCGCAGCGCTTCGGCGACACGGTGACGGCATTTGCCTCAGGCTGGATGCGGGTGCGCGCACGGGCCCGCCAGCGCGGCGTGGAGCTTCCCCTCGTGATCTCCGACCATGGCGATTGGGAGGACCTTTGCACCACCATCGTTGAGACGGGCGCCGAGGAGGTCTGGGTCACCCACGGCCAGGAAGATGCGCTGTGCCACTGGGCCCGCACCCAAGGCATCGACGCCCGACCGCTCAGACTGCTTGGCTATGGTGAGGAAGAAGAGGGTGAGACGTCAGGCGAACCCGGCGGGTCATCGACAGAGAACGCGTGAGTCTCAACTGAAGGAAAGCGCCGCCATCGTTTGCTGGAAACGATGGGGCCAGCGTCCCGCCAAGGGTTTATTGGCTGGCGTAGACGATTTTTGCGATCCACTCGATGGACGAAGGCTCAAGGGCAATGTCCGGATGATCGGGATTGACGGCGTGAAACCATACGGTCCGGTTCGTCTGCTCTTTCATGACGCGAACCACAAGGTCCTCGTCGGTCAACTTCACCACCACCCTGTCACCGGGACCCGGCTTTGCGGAGGTGGAGATGAACAACACGTCCCCATCGCGATAAAGCGGCTTCATGGAGTCGCCCACGACGGTGAGTGCGTAGAGCGGCTCATGCCTCTTGTCAGGGAATGAGATGATGCGTGGCGGATGCGGCAAACGCATCGCATCGCGTCGTGCCGTGACATCGAACCCTGCGTGGGCATCACCGATGAGCGGCACCGCAATGGCCTCACCGGAGCGGCTCGGGCCACCTTGCGCGGCAAATAGCTCGTTGATGTTCGTGTTCGTCGCGCTCAAGATTTTGGAGATCGATTCGGTCGAGGGCCAGCGGGGCCGCCCGTCCGGTGCGTGACGCTTAGATTTGTTGAAGGTTGTCGGATCCAAACCTGCGCGCCTGGCCAATCCCGACGGGGAAAGGCCATTTCTCTCTGCCAGTGTGTCAATGGCAGACCAAACGTCCGTGTGAGCGAGCATGTATCGCCTTCTCCCAGTCACCACGCGCCGTTTCCCCCAAAACGGAGCGTGTGAGGTCCAATACGCTCACGCAATAGACGACAGATCGCGCGAGCCTCATATTAACCGGATGATTGGTTCACCCGTGTCTCGTCCACCTTCAGCACTTTTAACACAGGCCAATAAAGATGGGAATATACTTCAAGTTTGCAGAGCTTGGCCTTTAAGGCCGGGGCAAGACCGAAAGACGCAGATCAGTGCCTGACCACCGTACCTATAAGGTTCTGCGCGCCAAAGAGGCCAGTGACCTGGTTGCGACGGCACATTTCGACGGCTCTGCGGACGACCAGCGCGATGGGTTTATTCACCTGTCCACCGAGGAACAGGTCCCCGGTACGCTCGCAAAGCACTTTGCCGGCGAAGAAAGTTTGTTTCTCGCCCTTTGCATCTTTGCTTCAGATGACGACGCGCTCAAGTGGGAAGGCTCGCGCGGCGGCGCGCTGTTCCCCCACCTTTATCGCAAGCTCACAGTCTGGGATGTGCGCGCCCTGTCGCCGCTGCCAAAGGCCAAAGACCGCGGCGCAGGTGGTGACGTGCCTGCCATCTTGCAGACCACCGCCCCGTAACTGCGACAGTTTGTCACAATAGGCGGTCCACAGCCTGTGGACAGCCGTGCAAAAGAGCGCGTGAGGGCGCCCCGCTCAACCTGAATGGGACCGAGCGGATGACGTCGTGCCAGCGAGTCACGTTTGCGCGTGTCCCGACCGCTCGACCTCACGAGAGTTCTAGCGGTCGGTGCGTTGGCGTCAGGCTGCCTCGGCGCGGGCGGTCAACAGGCCGCGGTTGGCAAGAAGTTCGGCGATCTGCACCGTGTTCAGTGCCGCACCTTTGCGCAGGTTGTCCGACACCACCCAGAAGGCAAGGCCGTTCTCAACGGTCATGTCTTCGCGGATGCGGCTGATGTAGGTGGCATCCTCGCCGGCGGCCTCATAAGGGGTGACGTAGCCGCCGGGCTCACGCTTATCCACCACAAGGCAGCCGGGAGATTCGCGCAGGAGGTCCCGCGCTTCCTCGGCCGACAAGGGCTGCTCCAGCTCAACGTTCACCGCCTCCGAGTGGGAGATGAAGACAGGCACGCGCACACAGGTGGCGGTCAGCTTGATCTTCGGATCGAGGATCTTCTTGGTCTCCACCATCATCTTCCATTCCTCTTTGGTCTGCCCGTCGTCCATGAAGACGTCGCACTGAGGAATGACGTTGAAGGCCATGCGCTTGGGGAAGATGTCGCTCTCCACCGTGTCGGAGACGAACACGGCGCGGGTCTGGGCGAACAGATCGTCCATCGCCGCTTTGCCAGAGCCCGACACCGACTGGTAGGTGGAGACCACCACGCGCTTGATGCCCGCCCTGTCGTGGATGGGCTTCAACGCCACCACCAGCTGCGCGGTCGAGCAGTTGGGGTTGGCGATGATGTTCTTGCGGCTGAAGTCGACAATGGCGTCGGCATTCACCTCAGGCACGATCAGGGGGACGTCGGGGTCCATCCTGAAGGCTGAAGAGTTGTCGATCACCACCGCGCCGGCCTTGGCAATGCGGGGCGCCCACTCGCGCGCGACATCTCCGCCGGCCGACATCATGCAAATGTCGACGGTGGAGAAGTCCATAGTCTCAAGGGCCTCAGTGATCAGGGTTTTGTCACCGAACGAGACTTCGGTGCCCTGGCTGCGGCGCGAGGCGACCGCGGTGACGCGATCTGCCGGGAAGCCCCGTTCAGCCAAGATGTCCAAGATTTCGCGGCCGACATTGCCGGTCGCACCCACCACTGCGACGTGGAAACCCATGGGTCCCTCCAAGATTGAGGGCCTCAAATAAGGACGATGCCCCCACCTTGTCTACTGCAACAGCGTCAAAGACCGAGAGCGGCGCGGATCCCAGGCGAGAACTGTGTGGCAAGGTAGAAGCCGTAGCACACAAAAAGGACCGCGCCTTGCTTGCGGCTGATGCCGCGACCGGAGGCGGCAAAAGCAATCAACAAAGCCGAGGCGGCAAGCATCACCCAAACGTCCAGCCTCACGATGGCGGCTGGGATGGGGATGGGCGAGACCAGCGCCGTCACCCCGGCAATCCCCAAAATGTTGAAGATGTTGCTGCCGATGATGTTGCCGAG
>JBCDCF010000105.1:0-9075 GCA_039182345.1 Pseudomonadota bacterium | reverse complement strand
CCCGGCGCACGCTGGCATCGTTGCGCGGACTTGAAAACCATCCGGGTTTCCTGTGTCCACGCGCCTTGCCAGCGCACGCCGGGACATCGCGCAGCGCGAGCCATTTGTGGGTTCACACCCTAGTACGGGAACGGCCACACCCTCAGTTTTTGCCGCAGCACCGACCAGAGGCGCGCAAGGCCGTGGGGCTCAAGGATCAGGATGCCGATGATGAGGGCGCCGATGATGACAAAGTTCAGGTGCTCCACCATTGCCGCATCCACATCAAGGCCGAACAGCGAGGGGATCATGCGGATGATGATGGGAAGGATGAAGATGAACGCGGCTCCCATGAAGCACCCTGCCATGGAGCCAAGACCCCCGAGGATGACCATGAACAGCACCTGGAAGGACAGGCGGATGTTGAAGCTCGCCGGTTCGGCCGCCCCCAGCCAGAAGAACACGAACATGGCCCCCGCAACGCCGCAAATGAAGGAGGAGACGGCAAAGGCGGAGAGTTTGGCCATCAACGGCCGCACGCCCATCAGCTCGGCGGCAATGTCCATATCGCGGATCATCATCCACATTCGGCCGATGCGCCCGCGCAGGAGGTTGCCCACAAGGAAGGTCATGAGCACGACGATGGCGAGCACCACGAAGTAGCGCGTCAAAGGCTCGGCCGTCGGGCCTGTGAGCGCAAAGCCGAAACCGGTGCGGGTCGGCACCTCGATGGCGCCAGAGGCATTGTAATTGTAAAGCCAGGGGATGCGGATGAAGCACCATTCCAGGAAGAACTGCGCGGCGAGCGTGGCAACGGCCAGATAAAACCCTTTGATGCGCAAGGATGGCAGGCCGAACAACACACCGATGGCCGCACTGAAAAAGCCAGACGCCAAAATCCAAATGATGATGTTCACGTCCGGGAAGATGGTCGTCAGCTTGTAGCAGGCGTAAGCGCCCACCCCCATGAACGCCCCTGTCCCCAACGAGAGCTGGCCGCAATAGCCCGTCAGAACGTTGAGCCCGATGGTCGCCAAAGCGAAAATCAGGAACGGGATCATGATGGTGTTGATGAAGAACTCGTTGGCGAAGAACGGCACCGCGATGGCCGCGAGGATCACCAGAACGGCAATGCCAAACCGATCCTCCTTGACCGGGAAGGCGGCCTGATCATCCGCGTAGGAGGTCTTGAACTGGCCGGCTTCGCGATAGAACACAGGTCTGGTCCTCTCCACCCCATCCGCCGCGGAGGGCGCACCACCCAACGCTGAACCTCACCACCCTGCCCGCCATACCCTCAGGGTCAAGCGTAAAGGTGCCGCGGCCCGTCATAGGGGCGCACAAGACGGGGCCGTGATGTGTCTTGGGCGACGCGAGCGATGGACCCGTCCCGCCCCACCGCCACGCGTGGGGCTGGAGCATACACCCGATTCAACAATTCATTAATTGACTCGTGCCGCAAAAGACCTTCCAGTGATTGGGCATTGAGCGCGACGCGTTGCTGGCCGCGGCCGGCAGGAAGACTTGCGTCCACCAGACGATATTGATTGAGGATCACTATGAGCGACACACTGAACATCAGAATTCGCCGGGATGTGGACATTGCCGATGTCCTTGACTCCCTGGCGGACAACCCCGCCGTTGCGATTACCGATGTGTCTGGCAACGCGTACAAGGTCAGAGTGACGTCGGGCGATATCGAGCTTGTTGCCGAAATGGAAGGCAACTTGTTTGCCGGTGTTCCCATCGGCACGGCGACGGTCGGTATCATCCGTGTGAAGGAAAACGGCCAAACCCTCTTCGTCACCGAAGACCCCGATGGCATCGACGTGGACACAGGGCCCATCGTTGCCGCGTTCCTGCGCGGCGATACCGACGAGGTGCTCGACATCCTGACCTCGTCGGTCTTCGATGACTATGCGTTGAAGGTCATCGGCACACGTGCAGGCAACGACATCGGCGGTTTTGACCTTGATGATGAAATCATCGGCCGCGGTGGTGACGACACATTGTCCGGCAATGACGGCGATGATCTCCTGCGCGGCAGCAGCGGCGACGATGATCTGTTCGGCGACGCTGGCGACGACCTTTTATTGGGCAGCAGCGGCAACGACAATCTCGACGGCGGTGCCGGCAATGACGAACTGAAC
Organism: Pseudomonadota bacterium; assembly: GCA_039182345.1. Taxonomy (GTDB): domain Bacteria; phylum Pseudomonadota; class Alphaproteobacteria; order Rhizobiales; family Amorphaceae; genus Acuticoccus. The sequence goes on along the minus strand of JBCDCF010000105.1, from coordinate 6,946 downwards.
GGCGGCAAGGGCAACGACACCTTCCTCGGCGGCAGTGGCGATGACCGTCTGCTCGGTGGCTTCGGCAACGATGATCTTGATGGCGGCGCTGGCAACGATCAGTTCGTGGGTGGCCAGGGCAACGACACCCTGACGGGCGGTACAGGCAACGACGGCTTCACGTTCCGCAAGAATGACGGCGACAACGTCATCGCCGATTTTGAGACCGGCGACAGCATCACCTTCGCCGGTGCAACAAGCTACAGCGACATCGGAACGTCCGAGGCGGCGGACGGGGATTTGGTGCTGACCTACGTCAACACCACCGTTGAGCTGGACGGGGTCGCCTTCGGCTCGGTCAGCGTGGAAGACGTCGTCATCCTCTAAGGCGCGCCGGGGGGCAGCCCCCCGGTCACCCCATCGGCCCGCACCGCCTCACAGGGCCGGCGGCGGGCCGAACCGGTTGGTCTCGCGCGAGCCTGGCTGCGTGAAAAAGTAGAGCAAGACCAAAATCCCTATGATCGGGATGAGGGCGATCAAGATCCACCACGCCGAGCGGTCGGTGTCGTGCAGCCTGCGGAAGTTCACGCCAAGATTAGGCAGAAGAACAGCAAGGTTGATGATTGCCGATACTGGGTGGATGGCATCGTCGCTGAACATTCCGTAGCCGAACATGGGCGACACCAGCCCCCTGTCCACAAGCTGCGCCACAGCGGTCACGATCAACAGGGCTAGAAACCACCACCAGAACTCTGCACGCCCTGCCCGACCGCTGAAGACGGCATACTTGCCAAGAACTGTGCTGACGGCTTCTGAAAAAGTCATAACGCTCTCCGTTTTCTTATGGATTGGCGGCGGCGGACGAGGCGCGCACATCTGTATCGCGGGAGGCCAGAAGCACCGCGGCAAGGACCATCAACCCACCGCAAATCCGGTTTACCAGCGCTGAGCGACGCACAAGGGTCGCCGCCAGTTTTTGGGCCGCATTGCCGTAGACAAACAACAGTGTCCCATCCACCACGAGGTAGGTGAGACCCAAAACAATAAGCTGTGGCCAGATGGGCGCGGCAGGGTCCACGAATTGGGGAAACAGCGCCGCAAAGAAAAACACCGCCTTGGGGTTGGTGGCCGAGGTCAAAAACCCTTGCCAGAAGAGCTTCTTTGCCATGCCCGTCGCCACCGAAGGCTTCGGCGCGGACGCGCGCATGAACGTGCGCACCCCCATGTAGGCGAGGTAGCCGACGCCCGCCCACTTCACCACCATCAGCGCCGACTCTGATGCGGCAATGACGGCAACGAGACCGAAGGCTGCCGCCGTCATCTGCAGTGCGTTGGCGGTCAGGTCACCGGCCACGGTGGCGCTTGATGCGCGCACACCATGGCGGGCGCTGTTGGCAATCATCAACAGCTGGCTCGGTCCTGGGGGCGAGGCAAAGAACACGGCAATGGTGGCAAGGTAGGCAAGATAAACGTCAACGGTCATGGCAACATGTGCGCCTATGGTCGGGGCCCTGTCAGGCCCAGGGTGCGGCGTTCTCCTCAAAATCGGGGCGCTGGGGGCCGACCAGGCAGAACCTGTGGCCCGTGGGCGCTTCCATGATGATCCAGCGCGGCAGCTCGGCCACACGGCGCGCGCCGACCGCTTCAAGACGCACGGCCTCGGCGTCCTTGTCGTCGGTCTCAATGTCCAGGTGAACGCGGGCGGCATGGTCCACCGCTTGCAGAAGGATGCGCGGCTCCCCTGTCCCCTCCTTCAAGACGGCGTACTTGCCGTCCTGGTCCACCGACCCTTTCAGCCCCAGCGCGGCGGACCAGAAGGCGAGCGCCGGCTGAAGGTCCTGTGTCGGGCAGTCGATCACGATGCAGCCGAGCCGGCTCTTGTGCGCCATCACGCTCACCTCCGCCCCATGTCCGCCAGCCTCACACCCTTTCGATGATGCGCTCGCCGAACAGCCCTTGCGGACGGAACAGGAGGAAAACCAGCGCAATCATGTAGGCAAACCAGCTCTCGATCCCGCCGCCCACCAAAGGACCCCAGTAGATTTCGCCGAGCTTCTCGCCAATCCCGATGATGAGCCCACCCACAATGGCGCCTGGGATGGAGGTAAAGCCGCCGAGGATCAACACGGGAAGCGCCTTGAAGGCGATGATCTCCAGCGCGAAGGATACGTCAGAGCGCGCCCCCCACATGATGCCCGTGAAGAGCGCCACGACCCCTGCGGCAAACCACACGATGATCCAGATCTGGTTCAGCGAAATCCCCACCGAGAGGGCCGCCTGGTGGTCGTCCGCCACAGCGCGAAGGGCCCTGCCGATCCGCGTCTTTGAGAAAAAGAAGCCGAGCGCGGTCACCAGCGCCAGGGCAATGGCGGCCGCTGCAATGTCAAGATGCTGGAACAGGATGAAGCCCGGCTGACCGTCCGGCCCAAGGCCCGTAGGCTCCCACACCGACGAGCCCGTGGGCAAGAACAGTTCCTCGGTCACCATGGTTTTCGGCTCGCCGCCGAAGATCAGCTCCCCAAGGCCGATGAGGAAGAAGGTGAGCCCGATGGTGGCCATGAACAAGATGATGTCCGGCTGGTTCACAAGGGGCCGCAGCACCAGCCTTTCCACCCCCACCGCAAGGATGAACATGATGACAAGGCAAAAGAAGAACGCGACAGGCGCAGGCACCCCAAGTTCCACAAGCCCCACCAGCGAGAGGGCCGCGAACACCACCATGATGCCCTGGGCGAAGTTGAAGACGCCCGATGCCTTGAAGATCAGGACGAACCCAAGCGCAATCAGCGCATAAAGGACGCCCCCCACAAAACCTTCCCATAGCACCTGAAGGAAGAAGTCGGGCGTCGAGACCATCTGCACGAAAGGATCGACAAAGATCGCGTAGAGCGTTTCGGCCACAGAGCCCCCCAGGTCAGTGCGCTTCCATACCGTGCGGCGTGTTGGCGGCGACGGCAACCCCTGTCCGCCTCAAGGCCTTGACCTTTGCGGGCATGGCGACAACAAGCGCGGCGGATGGCGGCAGCTTCAAGGTGGACGCGCACGATGGCAACAATCTCGGTCTTGGGGGCACCCACACAGGCAGGCACCTATCGTCGCGGCTGTTTGATGGGGCCCGATGCGCTGCGCACCGCAGGGTTGATCGAGGCGCTTTCCGACCTTGGCCACACCATCGCCGAAGACCGCAACGTCACCCCCGAAACCGTTGCCATTGACGATGCGCCCTTTGCCCCGGCCCACCATGTGGGGGAGACGGCAGGGTGGGTGCGCGCGGTGCGCACGGCGGTGGCGGAGGCGGCCGGTCAAGGCCACGTGCCCGTCATCCTCGGGGGTGACCATTCCATCGCTGCGGGCAGCCTTGCCGGGCTGTGCGATGTGGGGGACCCTTACGTCCTGTGGCTCGATGCGCACCCCGACTTCAACACCATCAAGACCACACTGTCAGGCAACCTTCACGGCGCAGCACTTGCGTTTGCGGCAGGGCTTGATGGGGCCGATGTTATTTATGGCGGCCCCATAACCCCCATCGACCCCAAGAAGGTGACGATGATCGGCATCCGCTCCGTGGACAAGGACGAGCGCGCCCTCCTCACCCAGCACGGCGTCACCGTTTATGACATGCGCGCGGTGGACGAGTATGGCGTGGGAGAGTTGATCCGCCGCACCATCAATCAGGTGGGCGATGCTGGCGGGCGCCTCCACGTCAGCCTCGATGTGGACTTTCTGGACCCCGACATCGCACCGGCCGTCGGCACAACGGTTCCTGGCGGGGCCACGGTGCGCGAGGCCCACCTTGCCATGGAGCTTCTCCACGAGAGCGGCCTTGTGGGTTCCCTGGATCTTGTGGAGCTGAACCCGTTCCTGGACGAGTTCGGCAGGACCGCCACGTTGTTGAGCGACCTTGCCGCAAGCCTTTTCGGCCGCACCATTATGGACCGGCCGACGCAGGCCTGGTGACAGGGGGTCAGGTGTCGCTGACGGTGATCTGCAACTGGTAGACGCCGCGGTGAATGGTGCCTTCAGCGCCCGCTGCCATCAGCATCGCATCAGGCACACGGTCGCGGCACCAGCGGGCAAAGTCAGGCGCATCGCCCCACCCTTCCACCATCAAGATCCAGGCGGGGATGCGGTTCATCTCGCCCCTTGCCTTCCTCTCGGCCGTGTCGACGGCACTTGCGGCACGGTCGGCAATCAAGACATGGGCGCCTGCAACCACGGCCGGATCGTCGCCCAAACGGTCGAACACCTCCCTGTCGAGGGCGGTGAGGTGGGCGTTGGCGTTGGCATCGTCCACGTCGTAGCGCCAGGTGGTGCACAGCGCCCCTTCGGCCCGCGAGACCGACCGCGCCACCTTGCACAAGGACCGGTTCACCTTGCGGAAATGCTTGACCGTCTCCACCGTCCAGGGTGTGGGCGTGTTGAGGCGTTTTTGATAGTCTTGCCCCGTCAACACCGCAGGGGTGTCGGCTTCGTAAAGGTTGAAGAACTCAAGGTCGGCATTGAGGGCGCGGTAGCGGCGGCCGCGGTTGAAGCCGTTGATCCCCACCCGCTCGACCATGTGCTCCACACCGTGCCAGGCGTAAAACGCTTCACGGCCCACCGTGTCGATATCATGCCAGATGGCCACGGCTCCCGTGCCTTTGAGTGCCACGTGTCACGCTCCTGTCGTCGGTTTTTGGAAACCTATTCTAATTTCCGACAAAGTTCTATAGGGTCAGCCCACCGGTGGGGAGAGCACGCGTGACCGTTGCGGCCGTGGATCGTTGTTTGAGCCTGATTGAGGCGCTTGCTGGCGCGCGCGAGCCGCAGGAATTGTCGGCGCTGGCCGCCAAAGTGGGCCTTCCCAACAGCGCCGCCCACCGGATCTTGTCGACGCTCGCCGCACGGGGCTGGGTGGTGCAGGAACCAACCACCCACGCCTACGCCCTGTCGCTGCGCCTCAGTGTCCTCGCCTTGCGCAACCTTGAAGCCCACGCCGTCCCCAATGTGGTGCAAAAGGTGCTGGATGATCTGGCCGCGCGCACCGGCGAATACTGCCGTCTAGCGGTGGTGGAGCAGGAGGACCTGATTTGGGTGGCGCGCGCCCAAGGGGCCACCGTCGGGCTGCGCTACGAGCCTGATATGGGACAGGAAATCGTCCTCCATGCCACGGCCAACGGCAAGGCCTGGCTTGCCAGCATGCAGGAGGCGGACGCGGCACGCATCCTACGCGAGCGCGGTATTGATGCCTCTCGCCCCCTCGGCCCCAACTGCCTGACGGACGAGGCGGACGTCCTGCGCGACCTTGGCGTGGCCCGCGCCAAAGGTTTTGCCACCGCCGTGGAAGAGGCCGAGGCAGGGGCTGCCGCAGTGGCCGTCGTCTTTCGCGCCGCGCCTGAAGAGGAGGCGCCGGTGGCCGGCACCGTCAGCGTGGCAGGACCCTTGATGCGCTTTCCGGCCGAGCGTCACGAGGCCCTTGCGGTGGAGTTGCGTGAGGCGGCTGAAGAGCTCTCCTCCGTCTGGCCGCTGCGCCAATTTGCCCGCACCGCGTCCAACCACGGGTCGTCCCAATGACAGCCCCGCTCCCCCTTTGGCGCCGCGTGGCCGAGCCTGCCATGTGGTTCATCGGACTGATGGTGTTGTGGGAGATGGCGGTGATCGCCCTTGCCGTGCCGGCCTTCGTTCTGCCCGCACCCTCTGTCTTCCTGGTGCGCATCATCGAGGAGTATGACCGCCTCGCCCACCACGGCTTCATCACCACGCGGATGATCTTTTACGGCTTCCTGGCAGGGGCCATCCCAGGGATTGCGCTCGCCTACATCATCGCCCGGTCACGCTTTGCCGAGAAGCTTCTCTACCCGATGGTGGTCTTCATCCAGGGGCTGCCGAAAATCACCCTCGCGCCGCTGATGCTGGTGTGGTTCGGCTTCGGCGCCTTCCCCAAAGTGTTGATGACGGCGCTGATCACCTTCTTCCCCGTCCTTGTGGACAGTGTGGCGGGCTTTAAGGGGATCGACAGGCGGCAGTACCATCTCAGCCGCTCCATGGGCGCGTCCTGGTGGCAGACCTTCCGCTATTTCGAACTGCCGGCAGCCGCCCCGCAGATCTTCTCGGGGCTGAAAATCACCATCGTCATCGCCGTCACCGTGGTCATCGTGGTGGAGTGGCTGAACTCCAATAACGGCCTTGGCTACCTGGTCCTGCGGGCGATGGATGCCAACGACACGGCGCTGTTGTTCGCCATCCTCGTGGTGGGCTCCACCATTGGCGTGATCCTCAGCTATGCCATGGTGCTTTTGGAAAACTTTCTCATGCCGTGGCGGCGGCGCTAACGCAGCCAAGGCATCAAAACGGACTGCGGCACCGTGCTGCGGTCCACAACGATAGGGGCCGCAACGGTTCGATGCGGCCCAGCACAGCAAGGAGGACACATCGTGAGACCCCTGACCTTTGCCGCGGCCTGTGCCGTTGCGTTGATGCCGATGGCATCCTTTGCCGCCGATGAGTTGACGCTGACCATGAACTGGACGGCGGACTCGGCCCACCTCGGTTTCGCCATGGCCGAAAAGAACGGCTACTACGCCGATGAAGGGCTGGATGTGACCTTGCAGGAAGGCCGCGGCTCGTCCGTCGCCGCACAACTTGTGGCGACGGGCCAGACCGACCTTGGCTATGCCGACGCCGGCGCTGCGTTGAACGTTGCCTCACAAGGGGCGCCGATCCGCATCGTCTCCACCATCTGGAAGTCAGGCCAGTTCGGCATCCAGTTCCTTGAAAGCTCCGGCATTTCCGAGCCTGCGGACCTTAAGGGCAAAACCATTGCAGTCGCCCCCGGCACGGCAATGGTGCCGCTGGTGCCGGTGTTCCTTGCCGCCAACGGCATGAGCGAAGACGATGTGGAAATTGTCTCCGCCACCCAAAACGCAGCCCTTGGTCTCCTTGCCAAAGGCGACATCGACGCCATTGCCGAAACGCCTGAAAACACCGT
>JBCDCF010000104.1:0-9096 GCA_039182345.1 Pseudomonadota bacterium | reverse complement strand
TTTCAGTCTAAAATTGTTCATTGCCTGGTTGTCAACAAATTTCTTGCACGTTTTGGGTGAGACTGTGGTCTCCGCAAACGCCGCCCCAGCGGGCATTCGACCCCCGCCATCGAGCTTAGCCCTAGCTGATCGCGACCAAAGCGAGCGCACGCAAACATCACAATGGGTGGTCGAAAAACGCCGTTTCGTGGTCAAGCAGGCCGGCACACACCTTTGGGCCGAAGATCCTAGAGGGTTACTGTTGAGGTTGTATTGATCACGACGTTTTTGGCGCCTCGGGCATCAACGTCCGAGTAAGTGTCCGCCTCGCGTGACGACATGGACCACCGCCATCGGCCGCCTTGTGATGACGGCAGCGGCCGTATGTGTTCTAACTGTGTCTGTTCGGTTGTTTTTGTTGGGCGACGGGGGACGGTGTTGTGAGGCGACCACGATTCTGGCTGCTGATGGGGGCAGTTCTTGTGTGCGCTGCATGGGGGCAGACATCCGCAGCGGCTGAAAACAAAACCATCCACGTGACGACGTTGGAATGGCCGCCCTTTACAGGGGCACAAATGCCGGCCGGCGGCGCCACAACAAAGGTTCTGCGCCAAGCCTTTGCCGATGCAGGGTTTGATGTTGAGATTGTCTATCGCCCATGGAAGCGGGCGATCGCCATGGCCAAAAACGGCGATGAGTCCGTCGTTGCCTACTATCCAGGCTACCATTGCCGCCATGCCGATGGGTTCACCCCGTCGGAGCCCCTTGGGACAGGCCCCATAGGGTTCGCCGAAAATGTCGACCGTCCGCTCGTCTGGAACAGCCTTGATGAGATCGGCGAGCAGAAGCTGAAGATCGGCACTGTCCTCGGCTACGCCAACACGGATGAGTTCGACGCCAAGGCAGGGACCGGGTGGATCCGCGCCATCCCCGCCAAGGACGATGTCACCAACCTGAAGAAACTGGTGCGTGGGCGCATTGATGCCGCCGTCATCGACCGCACGGTGCTGTCTTATCTCATGGCGACGGATCCGCAGCTGAAGAGCGCGCGCGACCGCATCCAATTCAACGCCAAGCCGCTCGAAGAAAAGACACTTTATCTGTGCTTCAACGAAGAGCACACGCCCGACGGGTTGTTGGAGGCATTCAACGAAGCGGTCACCGCCATCGATGTGGAAGGTGTCGTCGAGCAGTACTTCAACGAAGCCTTCAACTGACGTGGCGAACGCCCCAGATGCCGCCCCCTCGCCTGAGGTCTCCTTGGGCGGGCCGGCCCCACGGCAAACGGGGCGTCGTCCCCGATGGCTCGGCTTTCGTTCGCTTCAGGCGAAATTCCTCGCCTTCGTCATCCCCCTTGTCTTGATCTCGACGGTGGTGGTGTTTGCCTTTTTCGAGGCCAACACGCGCAGCGCTGCGGAAACCGAGCTGCGCACCAAACTTAACAAGATGATCACCATCCAGAGCGCTGTCGTGGCCGAGTCGCTCTGGAATGTCGCCGACGGACAGATCTCGCTGATCCTCGCCGCACTGATGACAGATCCCGATGTCCTGGCCGCAGTGGTAACGGACGAGCGCGGGGGGACGGTGGCCGAGGTGGGCGATGTGGCGGCCATGGCAGGCTCACACCTCACGGCCACACAGCCCATCTACTATGGAACCGGCACCGATCAGGAGGACATCGGCAGCCTCTCCGTCACGTTGACCGATGCCAAGCTGAAGGTGCAGGCGCGCGGACGCATGTGGCTGGCCTTGGTGCTGGCGTCCATCCTTCTCCTTGCGGTCACCAGCGCAACGCTCATTGCCAACCGCCAGACCATCGGCCGTCCGCTGGGGCTGCTGCTCGCCTCCATCAACCGCGCTCACGACACCGGCCAGCGTGTTGCTGTGGATTGGCACAGCAACGATGAGATCGGCGTCGTCGTCGCAGCCTTCAACGAAATGCAGGAGCGACAGGACCGCTCAGAGTCCGAGTTGATGGCCGCAAGGGACGAGCTTGAGGCGCGGGTGGATGAGCGCACCCAGGAGCTCGCCCAAGCCACCGACCAGGCCCGTCGGGCCCAAAGCCAACTGGCCGACGCCATTGAGAGCATTTCCGACGGCTTTGCCCTTTATGACCGCAACGACCGACTGGTGGTCGCCAACACGCGCTACAACGACATTGTGGCCGGCACCGGCGGCGAGCGACTGATGCCTGGCGCCCTGTTCTCTGACATTGCAAGGCGCGCCGTGGACTCAGGCCAAATCCCCGTCGCGGCGGAAATGCCCGACGCCTTGGTGGAGCGCCACATTCTGCACCACCGCATGGCCGATGCGCCCTACCTGCAGGAACTTGCCGGCGGGTACTGGATCCGCGTGTCCAACCGCAGGACCGAGGAAGGGGGCACGGTCGCCGTCCACACCGACATCACCGAGCTGAAGCGCGTGTCCGACGAGTTGCGGTCTGCCAAAGAGACCGCCGAGGCGGCAAACGAGGCGAAGAGCGCCTTCCTCGCCACCATGAGCCACGAAATCCGCACGCCCCTCAACGGCATCATCGGCATGTCGACGCTGCTCAACGCCACAGAGCTTGACGCTGAGCAGCGCGATTGCGCCACCACCATCGTCCAAGCCGCTGAAACGCTGCTCGCCATCATCAACGACATCCTGGACTTCTCGAAGGTGGAAGCGGGCGCCCTTGAGCTTGAAAAGGCCGAGGTCAACCTGACCGACGTGTTCGAGACCACGGCCGAGCTGGTGGCGCCCAAAGTGGCCGAGAAAGGCCTGGAGCTTGCCTGCCGCATCGGCCATGACGTGCCGGCCGGCATCATCGGCGATCAGGTGCGGCTGAAGCAGATCCTTCTCAACCTTTTGAACAATGCGGCCAAGTTCACCGAGCACGGCGAAATTGTCCTCGGGGCCGAGACCGTGCCCGGCCATCGCGCCGACGGGGCTGTGCTGTTGAAGGTGTCGGTCACGGACACGGGGATCGGCATTCCCGAAGACCGTATGGATCGCCTTTTCAAGTCCTTCAGCCAGGTGGATGCCTCCACAACACGCCGCTATGGCGGCACGGGCCTTGGCCTCGTGATCACCAAGCGCCTTGTCGAGCTGATGGGCGGCGAGATTGTGGTGGACAGCAAAGTCGGCAAAGGGACGACGTTCTCCTTCACCCTTCCCGTGGTGCCTTGCGGGTTGCCGGACGCCGGTCAAGAGGAGCGGCGGCGCGGCCTCCTGAAGGGACGACAAGCGCTGGTGGTGGACGACAACCGCACCAACAGGCACATCCTGGAAGAGCGCCTCCACAGCTGGGGCATGACCTGCAGGACCTTTGGCGGCCCCGTGGAAGCTCTGGAATGGGTGAGCGAGGGCGGCGAGTACGACATTGCCATCATCGACTACAAGATGCCGAAAATGACCGGCACGGAACTAGCCCAGGCGATCAAGACCGCGCGTCAGGCGAGCCAAACACCGCCGATGATCCTGTTCACCTCCATCGCACTTCTTGATGCGGACTTCCGCCAGGAAATCGAGGCCATTGGCTTTGAGGCGGTCTTGTCCAAACCTGCCAAGGCCGGTCAACTCCTCAGCGCCATGGCGGGGGCTTTGTCGGAGAAATCGGCCGCCGTGCTCAATGCCGACCAGGCCGTGCCCACCCTTGGACCGGACAAAGACCCCGGCGCACAGGAGGACGGGATTGCCATCCTCCTGGTGGACGACAACACCATCAACCGGAAAGTGGGACGCAAGATCTTGAAGCGGCTTGGCTATGAGCCGGACATTGTCGACGGCGGATATGAGGCCGTCGCGGCCTGCAAGAACCGCGACTACGACATTGTCCTCATGGATATTGAAATGCCTGACATGGACGGCATCGCGGCAACGCAAAAAATCACCGAAGAGCTTGGGCCAGAGGCACGCCCCTTCATTGTCGCGCTGACCGCCAACGCGATGGCCGCCGAGCGCGAGCGCTACCTGAAATCGGGGATGGACGGCTACCTCTCCAAACCCATCGACATCGACGCCCTGTCGGACCTCCTCGACTCGGTTGTCGCCAAACGCGGCACCACGCCCGCAGAGGCCCGCTCCTAGATGGTTGAGACGGCGACCATAGACACCGAAGCGCTCGGCAAGCTGCTCAAGATGATCGGCGGCGACACGGAGGACCTGCAAGAACTCATCGACGACTATCTGACCGAAGCCCCCCAAATCGCCGCACAGATGACCGCGGCGGCGCAGACCGGTGACAGTGAAGCCCTGCGCCGCCATGCCCACACGTTGAAAGGCAACGCCAAGGACTTTGGCGCCACCGACCTTGCCGAGCGCGCCGCAGCCTTGGAGTCAGGTCTGAAGGCGGGGCCGGTGGACGATGCTGCCACCCAGGTGGCCGCCATTGTTCAGGCCGAGGAGAAGAGCCGCGCTGCCCTTGCCGCGCTCGATGTCGAGGCGCTTTTTGCATAGTCCCGTCACAGGGGACGACAAGGCGGATGTGAATCCACCCGCCCGTGTCCTGATCGTCGACGACAACAGCACCAACCGCAAGAAACTGTCCCTTGCCGTCAAGCGGCTCGGCCACAAGACCGAAACGGCGGACGACGGTGAGGACGGCCTCGCCAAGCTGCGCGAGACCCCGTACGACGCCGTTCTCCTCGACATCGTGATGCCGGGGCTGGATGGCTTCGGTGTGCTTGATGCCATGAAGGCCGATCCTGACCTGCGCGACATCCCTGTCATCGTGGTGTCGGCCCTTGATGAAGAGATTGAAAGCGTCGTGCGCGCCATTGAACTCGGCGCAGAGGACTTCCTGCCCAAGACGTTCGACCCTGTGTTCCTGCACGCCCGTCTCGGCGCTTCGCTCCAGAAGAAACGGTTTCGCGATGCTGAGCGCGAGCACATGCGCCGCGTCGACCGACTGATCGATGCAGCCGAGCAGCTGGAGTCGGGCGATTTTGGCCCCGGCCGGCTCGACATTGACGACATTGCCGACAGGGACGACGCGCTGGGCCGCTTTGCCGCCGTGTTCCGCGGCATGGCCGAAGAGATCTACGACCGCGAGAAGCGGTTGCGGCGCAACATTCGCACCCTCCAGGGCGCCATCCTCGTTCTTGCCGTCGGCGCAGCCTGGGGGCTGTTACCGGCGCTGTCGCGCCTGTCGGCGGGACTCGGCTCCAACCCTATCGCCCTCTGGATCTGGGTGAACGCGGTGTCGGCGGTGGTCTGCCTCTCGTTTGCAGCCTATCGCGGCAGTTGGATGAAGATCTCCTTCGCCCACCTTCGCTTCATCTTGATATGGGCCATCATCGCCGGGGTCTTGCAGCGGATGGTGACGTTCTGGGTCACCGAACACGTGGAAGCGTCCATGCTGTCCCTTGTGGTCACCACACAGGGCTTCATGGTGTTCGTCTTCGCGGCCGCCATGAAGCTTGAGGCGATCAGCGTGCGCCGCTCCCTCGGCCTCTTGTTGGGCCTCAGCGGCGTTCTCCTCGTCCTTTTGACGCGCGGAGACCTGTCGGGCAGTGACGGGCCCTGGCTCATGGTGGCCCTCATCCTGCCCTTCCTGTTTGCCCTTGAAAGCATCTTGATTGCGGCGCGCCGGCCGGAAGATCTCGACATGTACTTTGCAGTGGGGATGATGATGGGCCTGTCGGCCATTGTCCTTGCGGTCTTCGCCACCCTTTCGGGCCAAGGGATCATGCTGGGATCAGGCTCCGGCAAGCTTGAGATCATCGTGGTGTTGATGGGGGTGGTGGGCGCCATCTCGGTGCTTCTGGCGTTCCATCTCCTGTCCACCACAGGGGCCGTGTTCGCCAGCCAAAGCGCCTATTCCATGACCATCGCGGGCATTGTCTGGGGCATGCTGTTGCTGGACGAAGACCTGTCGGCCACAGCCTGGATCGGCCTTGCCCTCGTCTTAGGTGGCGTCTACCTGGTGGAGCCCAAAAGCGCAGGCGACACCATCAAGCTGACACGCCCCCTCGGTCGCCGAAAAACCTGACAAACCCTCCGCCCACAGGCGGGGCCGCTCGTTCAGTGTGCGCCTGACCGGCTGAGGCCAGCGCGCAAAAGTCCCTCCAGGAAAAGGGCCGAGTGCCCGTCGTCCCTGAAGGGATAGGAGGCGGCAATCACGTCCGCATCGAGGGGCAGTCCAAGGCCGCGCAGCTTGTCGGTGGCAACGCTTGCGGCCTCGCGATCCCCCTTCAGCCCTGCCAAGGCGATCTTCCTTTGCAGGGCGCGGCCGTAGCGCGGATCCCATCGATGGGAGCGTTCCAGACGCTCGGTGGCCTCGTAAAACTCCTTGTCCATCATGTGCCAGAGACCAAGGTCGGCCTCGATGACCGCCGTGTAGGGATAAACAGGGTCGAGGCGGAACAAGCGCTCCTGGTAACCCCGCGCTGCTTCGGGATCGCCGGCAAACCCTGTGATGCAGCCACCGAAATGGTAGTTGGTGGGCGCACTCGGGTTCAAATCAATGGCCCGCTTGACGTGCAGGACGGCACGGTCGTGGTTTTTGTTGGTCCACAGTTCGCCAACGGCCGTCAGCGCATGGGCAATCCACGACCCATGGTCGATCTCAAGGGCCTTTTTGGCGGCAACCAGCGTCTCGGCAAACGCCATGGACGTGTCGGCCCCTGAAAAGCCGAGCATCGCCTGCTGAAACTTTGCAACGGCAATCAGCGTGTGGGGAAGCGTCCAGTCCGGCGCACGGTCGATGGCATCTGACGCAAGGCGTTCGGCAAGGGCAAAGTCGGCTTGCGTCCCCTGGTCGATCAACCAGGAGGCACGCATGGCAAGCTCCCACGCGGTCAAATCGCTGGCAGGGCGACGCATGACGCGGCGGGCCTCGGCACCGTTCAACTCCGGCGCCACAAGCGTTGCAATGTGCGCTGCGATCTCCTCCTCAAGGTCGACCAGCTCTTCCAGATCACGATTGATGCGCTGGGACCAGATCTGTTGATCGCTCTCCGTATCGGTCACGGCAAGCAGAACCTTAATGCGCGTGCCCGTCTTGCGGAACGCACCGCTCAACACGTAGCGCGCCCCTGTGAGGGCGGCGATGGACCCCTCACCCCCCTGTTCGCGGTAACGGAACGTGGTGGTGCGGGAGATGACGGGAAAATGCCGCCATGCACTGAGGGCGGCGACAATCTCATCGGTCAACCCGTCAGCAAGGAAACGGTCGCGCGGGTTATCGGACTGGCAGGTGAAGGGCAGCACCGCCACCGCGGGGCGCTCCAAAATGTCGGTATAGCGAGCGGTTTCAGCCGGCAATTGGGCAGCGGCGTCAGCGCCCCGGTGCGCCGGCTCCTCCTCGCTCACCGTGCCCACGAAGCGCAATCCACGACGCTGCACGGTCTTGATGAGGCGCTGAGCCGAGCCGTTGTCGCCAATGGCCTTGCGCGCATCCCTGATGCGGCTCGACAACGCCGCGTCCGAGACAATCCGCTCACCCCAGATCGCGGCAAAGATCTCTTCACGCGTGACGACGCGCCCTCGCTCAGCAACCAAGAGCTTCAGAAGGTCAAAGACTTGAGGCTCGATGGGGACCGGTGTCTTGTCACGCCGCAACTCGGCCCTCACCGGATCCAACTCAAAGTTCTCGAACAAATACGTCATCACGCATCTCAGATCGCCATCGTTTCACGAGATTATCAGAAAATTGCAGGCGTATAAAACCGGGCGGTTTTGCAATCTCCTGACAATCTCCATGCCCTCTCCAACCCCTCTCCAAGCGGACACGTCGCAGCGCGCCTAGGTGTGTGCCGTGGACGGGGCGCGGCTAACGAGACCGCGTCGCCGGGCGGGCCGTTGCGGGCCCACGACTTTACGAAAGGACTTGTCCATGAGCATCCAAGACGCTGGCGTGGCCAGCACACACATGGCCCCGCCGACGCCCGATCTTGAGGCGGTCAAGCAACGCCAGCAAGCCACCTGGTCCGCGGGCGATTACTCTGCCGTCGGTGTGACACTCCAGATTGTCGGTGAAGACCTTGCCGAAGCCCTCGACCTTGTGCCCGGCGAGCGTGTGCTCGACGTTGCCGCGGGCAACGGCAACATGACCCTCGCGGCCGCCCGCCGCTTCTGCAACGTCAGCTCCACCGACTATGTGGGCGCCTGGCTGAAGGACGGCATGGCCCGTGCCCAGGCTGAGGGTCTGTCCGTCGCCTTCCGTGACGCCGATGCGGAAAACCTTCCCTTCGACGACGCCTCGTTCGACGTGGCAACCTCCACCTTCGGCGTCATGTTTACCGCCGACCAAGCGCGCGCCGCGGCTGAACTGTTGCGCGTGACGCGGCCGGGCGGGCGCATTGGCCTTGCCAACTGGACCCCAGACGGGTTCATCGGCACCTTGTTCAAGACCATGGCGCGCCATGTGCCGCCCCCTCCCGGCGTACGCTCGCCCTTGGAATGGGGCACCGAAGCGCGCCTTGACGAGCTCTTCGGCAACGCCGCGCGCTCCATCACCCTTAAGCGCAAGTCTTTCGTGTTCCGTTACCCCTCCCCCTCCGCCTGGGTGGACGCATTCCGCAGCACCTACGGTCCGATGCTGAAGGCGTTCCAAGCCGTTGGCGATGGGGCGGGCGCCCTTGAGGCCGATCTCATCGCGCTGGCCACGGAGGCCTCCCAGCGCAGCGACGTGATGGTCGTGCCGAGCGAGTACGTGGAAGTCGTCATTTCCCGGGCCTAACGGCGGAAGGCCGGTGGGCCTTTGCCTGCCCACCGGTTCATCCAGACCACCGACGAACCTGGAGACCAACAATGATGGTTGCTGCAACGGCGCCCCATGGCGGCGCCGACACACTGTTTGCGCGCTATGGTGGCTTTGCCAAAATCCGCTCGATCGTGATGGATTTTTATGAACGTGTCCTCGACAACGACCTGGTGGGCGGGCACTTCGACGGCATCGACATGGTGCGCCTCATCGATCACCAGACCAAGTTCATCGCCGCGCTGACGGGGGGACCCGCCGACATCAGCGATGAGCGTCTGGCCCGCGCCCACCGGCACCTGCGCGTGCGCCACGACGAGTTTGACGAACTGGTTACGCTGTTGTCGGCGACCCTTGAGGCGGCAGGATTTACACCGGCCGACCGCGCCAAGGTGCTGGGCGCCATCGAAGCCCGCCGGTCCTTGATTGTCGAT
>JBCDCF010000103.1:0-9121 GCA_039182345.1 Pseudomonadota bacterium | reverse complement strand
CTCCTCTCCTTCGTTGTGGCCTTCCTCGTGGTGGGGGCGCTCGGTGTCCTCCTGCAAATCGTCGTCTTCCGCAGGATGGAAGGGCAGGACCTTAAGCAGACGCTCGTCACCATCGGCATTGCCATTGTCCTTGCCGACATCATGCTGTGGATCTGGGGCGGCGACTTCTACCAGATCCTCACCCCGCAATGGCTGTCAGGTCCCATAGAGCTGCCTTTGATCACAGGGGTCAGCCGGCGCACGGGCGACTTCATCTATCTCACCTATCCTGTGGTGCGGCTCGTGATCCTCCTTGCGGCCATTGCCATTGGGATCGGCATGTGGCTTGCGCTGAACCGCACGCGCATCGGCATGCTTGTGCGCGCCGGCGTCGACGATCGCGACATGCTGTCGGCAACGGGCGTGCGCATCCAGCGCGTGTTCGTTCTGGTGTTTGCCTTCGGGGCGGGGCTTGCAGGGGTAGCAGGGGTCATCGGCGGCACCTTCCAGTCCGTCGCGCCCGGGGAGGACATTCGCTTCCTCCTTGCCTCCCTCGTTGTGGTGATTGTGGGGGGCATGGGGTCGATCCCCGGAGCGGCCCTCGGCGCGCTTTTGATCGGCCTTGCCGAACAGTTCGGCTCAGTCTACGCGCCCACCTATGCGGTGGTCTTGACCTTCCTCATCATGGTCGTGGTGCTTGCCTTCCGCCCGCAGGGCCTCATTGCCATGAGGCGTTGACGATGGCCGTTCTGGATCCTGAAGCCACTGGCACAGGCGGGTTGGAAACCCCCTGGTGGGACATCTCCCGCATTCCCCTCGTTTACTGGGCTGTGGGGCTGATCCTCCTCATCATGCCGCTGATTGCGGGGGACTTTATCCTCTCGCAGATCCTCTCCTGGGCGCTGATCTTGGGGATGATCGCCCTCTCCCTCATGTTCCTTGCCGGCTACGGCAACATGGTGAGCCTCGTGCAGATGACCGTTGCGGGCGTTGCCGCCTACATGACGGCCATCTTCGGCACCAGCGCCATCGACACCATCAGCCTTGGCTGGCCGTGGTGGGTGGCAGCGCCCCTTGCCATCCTCGTCGCGGTGATCTTCGGCACCCTTTCAGGCGCCCTCGCTGTGCGCACGGAGGGGATCTATACGATCATGATCACCCTCGCCATCGCCGCTGCCATGTTCTACCTGGTGCGGCAGAACTATACGCTGTTCAACGGCTTTTCAGGCCTCAACCAGGTGAGGGCACCTGAGTTCTGGGGCGTCGTGTGGCGCGACCCCATACCGTTTTACTACGTGACGCTGTTTTGCGCGGTCCTGTCCTATGCGGCGGTGGTCTATGTGGCCCGCTCACCCTTTGGGCTTGCCTTGCAAGGGGTGCGGGACAACGCGCGGCGCATGCATGCGCTTGGCTTCAACGTCACCGCCCACAGGATTGCCGCCTACGCCTTTGCAAGCCTCATTGCGGGGACGGCGGGCGTTCTCCTTGTGTGGCTGAACGGGCAGGTGTCGCCAGGCACCATAGGCGTCGGGCCTGCCATCGACATCTTAATCATTGCCGTTGTGGGGGGGATTGCCCACCCCATCGGCCCCTTCCTGGGCGCTATCCTTTACGTGGTCCTTCGCACCTTCGCCCTTGATGTGTTGGTGGCGTTGGGGTTGGGGGGCGAGCGCTTCCAGCTCCTCATCGGCCTTGGCTTCCTTGCGGTGGTGTTCTTCTCCTCAGACGGCCTCTTAGGGCTGTGGAAGCGGTTCCGCGAAAGGGCCAAGCGCGACCCCGTCACAGGGGAGACGCGCTGATGGCTGAGACCGTTGCCGCACGCCTTTCCGCCACAGGCACCGCCAACGCGCTTGAGCTTCGCGGCGTCTCCCGCCTGTTCGGTGCGCTCGCAGCGCTCACCGACATTTCCATGACCGTGCAGCCTGGCGAGCGGCGGGCGGTGCTCGGCTCCAACGGCGCAGGCAAGACGACGCTCTTCAACTGCATCACGGGGGACTTTCCGCCGTCCTCAGGCACCATTCGCCTGTTCGGCGAGGATGTGACCGACTTTCCGCCCTATGAGCGCATCAGGCGAGGGCTGCGCCGCACCTATCAGATCTCGCTCCTGTTCACAGGGCTGACGGTGCTGGACAATGTCTACCTTGCTTGTCGCGGGGTGAGCCGCGGGCGCTTTTCCTTCATCCGCCCCCGCCGCAACGATGCGCTGATGGCCTCCGCCCGCGACCTTGTGGAGGCCGTCCACCTGACGCCGGCGCGCGACACTGAGGTGGCAGCCCTTTCCTACGGGCAGCAGCGCCAGCTTGAGATTGCCCTGGCGCTGGCAGGCGCCCCGCGCTTCGTCCTGTTCGACGAGCCTGCCGCGGGCCTTTCCCCCACCGAGCGGCGCGAGCTGATCGAGATCCTCACCAACCTTCCCGAGCACATCGGCTACATGATCATCGAGCATGACATGGACGTGGCGCTGCGTGTGGCCGAAAGCGTGACCATGATGCACAACGGGCGCATCTTCAAAGAAGGCTCGCCCCAGGAGATCGAAGAAGACCCGGAGGTTCAAGAACTCTACCTCGGAGGCGGTCTTGCCCATCACTGATCGCACACCCACACAGCCTGTTCTGGAGGTCCGCGGCCTCAACGTCTTTTATGGCGCCTCCCACGCGCTCCAGGGGGTGGATCTCACATTGCCGTCCGGCGTCATGTCCGTCGTGGGGCGCAACGGCATGGGCAAGACCACCTTGTGCAAGGCGGTGATGGGGATGGTGCCGGCCACAGGCTCCATCCGCTTCAACGGCCAGGAAATCTTGGGCAGAAACTCCACCGAGATTGCCCGCATGGGTGTGGGCTACGTGCCCCAGGGGCGGCGTTTGTGGCGCTCGCTGACGGTGGACGAGCACCTCAAAATGGTGAGCGCTGGCCACTCAGGCCCCTGGTCGGTGGAAAGGGTCTACGCCACCTTCCCCCGCCTCGCCGAGCGCAAGGGCAATGGCGGCGGCCAGCTGTCGGGCGGCGAGCAGCAGATGCTTGCCATCTCCCGCGCCCTTCTCCTCAACCCCAAGCTCCTCGTCATGGACGAGCCGACGGAAGGCCTTGCCCCCGTCATCGTGGCGCAGGTGGAAGAGATGCTGATGCGCCTTGGCGAGGAGGGCGGCATCCACGTCCTCGTCATCGAGCAGAATATCGGCGTTGCGACGGAGGTGGCGCCGAGCGTTGCCATCATGGTCAACGGGCGCATCGACAGGGTTTTGGACTCAGGCCAGCTGTCGGCCGACCGCGACCTGCAGCAGCGCCTTCTGGGCGTCGGCCGTCACGCCCATGACGACACGCCCGATGTGGAAACGCCCGAGGACGCAGCGGAAGCCACCCGCCCCGAGGGCCCGCAGAAGATCTATATCTCCAACCCCGTCATCCCCACGCGCTGGTCTCAGCCTGTGCCCGTCAGGGTGATCGAACAGTCCGCCCGCACCGTCTCCACCCCCACATCGAGCACGGTGAAGGCGGGGGTGGAGGAGGAGCTGCGCCCCCTTGCAGGGCCTGGCGAACAGGTGGTCATTGTCGCAGGCACCCTCGACACCAAGGGGCCGGAACTGCGCTACATGCGCGACATCATCCGCGGTCACGGCTTGCCGGTGCGCCTTGCTGACCTGTCCACCTCAGGCCAGCATTCGGGCGCGGAAATTCCGGCCCACCAGATTGCCGCCTTCCACCCTCGCGGTGCGGCAGGCGTCTTCACCCGGGACCGTGGCGAATCTGTTGCAGGGATGACGCTGGCGTTCGAGCGGTGGATGACACGCCAGTCAGGCGTTGCAGGCATCATTGCCGCAGGCGGCTCAGGCGGCACGGCGATGGTGGCCCCTGCCATGCGGCGCCTTCCTGTGGGGGTGCCAAAGTTCATCGTCTCCACCATCGCGTCCGGCAATGTGCGCCAGTATGTGGGGGCGGCCGACATCACCATCATGCATTCGGTGGCCGATGTGAGCGGGCTCAACACCATCACCCGCCGCGTTCTTGCCAATGCCGCCCATGCCCTTGCCGGTATGGTGGAGGGTCAGAGGGAGGAGGCGGCCACGCCTCAAGGTCTTCCCGCCCTTGCCGTGACGATGTTCGGCGTCACCACCCCTGCCGTCCAGCAGATCTCCGCTGCCCTCAAGAGCGAGTATGACTGCCTCGTCTTCCACGCCACCGGCATTGGCGGTCAGGCCATGGAGACGCTGGTGGACTCAGGCATGGTGAAGGCGGTGATCGACCTCACCACCACCGAAATCTGCGACATGATGATGGGCGGCGTCTTCCCTGCGACGGAGGACCGTTTCGGCGCCGTCATCCGCACGAAGATCCCTTATGTGGGCTCGTGCGGCGCCCTCGACATGGTGAACTTTGCCGCCCCCGATACGGTGCCGGAGCACTATCGCGGCCGCACCCTTTACCACCACAACCCGCAAATCACCCTGATGCGCACCACGGTGGAGGAAAACGCGCGCATGGGCCGGTGGATTGGCGAGCGGCTGAACCTGATGGACGGGCCGGTGCGCTTCTTCATTCCCGAAGGGGGCGTTTCGCTCCTTGATGTGCCGGGCCAGCCCTTCCACGACCCCGCCGCCGACCGTGCCCTTTTCGGCGCCCTGCAGGAGACGGTGCGGCAGACGGCGAACCGCCAGCTCATCCGCCTGCCCCAGGCCATCAACGACCCTGAGTTTACCGCAGAGGTGGTCAAGACCTTCCGCGCCCTTCATGGCGAGCGTGGCCCCGGCCAGCGGAGGGCCAGTTGAGGTGGCGCGCGCTCTTCCTTGGTCTTGCCGCGCTCGCCTTGGCGCCAGGGGCGATGGCCGGGGAGGCCCGCAAGGACTGCACCGCAGACGACGGCCGCCTCAACGCGGCCATTGCCGATGTGATGACACCCGTCCCCCCAGGCCTGACGGAGCTGACGGAGCTTTTTGCGCCCATTGTGCCTGTGGGCACGTCCATGGACGAGGCGGTGCGGCTCCTGCGCTGCAACGGGTTCGAGGTTCACATCGACTACGGCAAGGTGAACGTGCGCACAGGCGCCCCTTACGACAGCATCATCGCCCAATGGCATTGGGACGGGATTGTCCTGCGCTCAGCCTATTTCGTCTCCGTCTCCATCATCGGCAACGATGGGGTGATCGAGGATGTCTACGCCTCGGCACTGCCATCGGGCGATTGAGGGAAGACGCCATGAACGCTCTCCAAACCACCACCCACCTCCAGCCAAGCGAACGTCCGTGACAGCCAACACCACACCAAGCCGCGCCGACCTCCTTGCCCGCTTTCACGCCATGAAGGCGCGGGGCGAGCCCATCGTGGGCGGCGGCGCGGGCACGGGCCTGTCGGCCAAGTGCGAGGAGGCGGGGGGGATCGACCTCATCGTCATCTACAATTCCGGCCGGTTCAGGATGGCAGGGCGCGGCTCCCTTGCAGGGCTCCTGGCCTATGGGGACGCCAACGCCATCGTCATGGAGATGGCCTCCGAGGTCTTGCCGGTGGTGAAGTCCACCCCTGTCCTTGCCGGCGTCAACGGCACCGACCCGTTCCGCAACATGGACACCTTCCTGGACGAGGTGAAACGAGTGGGCTTTGCCGGGGTGCAGAACTTTCCCACCGTCGGCCTCATCGACGGGACGTTCCGCGCCAACCTGGAAGAGACAGGCATGTCCTACGCCCTTGAGGTGGACATGATCGAAAAGGCCGCCGCGAAGGACCTTCTCACCACCCCTTACGTGTTCTCAGAGGCCGATGCTGAGGCAATGGCAAAGGCGGGGGCCGACATCATCGTCGCGCACCTGGGGCTTACCACGGGCGGCTCCATCGGCGCCCACACGGCGCTGTCGCTGGAGGACTGCCCTGCCATTGTGGACCGCTGGGCGGGCGCGGCCCTTGCGGTCAACCCCGACGCCATCGTCCTCGTCCACGGCGGGCCTGTGGCAATGCCCGAGGACGCAAGCTTCGTTTTGAAGAATACCAAGAACTGCCACGGCTTTTACGGCGCCTCCTCCATGGAGCGGTTGCCGACGGAAGTGGCGCTCACAGAGCAAACCAAGAAATTCAAGGCGATCGGGTCGTGATCGTCATCGGAGGCGGGAGGCACAACCATGACAGGTGAACTCATCGGGGAGCTGATCTTATGGCTCATCCTGGCGGTTATCGTCATCTTCGTGGTCTATTGGGTGATGAACTGGCTCTACCGCCGGTCCACCAAGGAAACAGCGTTCGTGCGCACAGGCTTCCTTGGGGAGAAGGTGGTGATCGACGGCGGCGCGTTCGTCTGGCCCATCATCCACGACATCACCCCCGTTGCGATGATGACGCTGCCTTTGGAGGTGATCCGCAACCGCGAGAACGCCATCATCACCAAAGACAGGATGCGCGTGGATGTGGAGGCGGAGTTTTACGTGCGCGTGCGCCCCAGCCGCGATGCGGTCTCCCGCGCCGCCTCCACCCTTGGCAGGCGCACCACCGATACGGAACGCCTGCACCCCCTCCTTGCGGGCAAGTTCGAATCGGCGCTGAGGATCGCTGCGGCCGAAATGCCCATGGGCAACATCCACGAGCAGCGCGGCGCCTATGTGGCAAGGGTCAAGGAACTGGCCCAGGAGGCGCTTGAGCAGAACGGCCTTGAGCTTGAATCGGTCGCCATCAAGGACATCGACCAGACCGCGCTCGAGTACTTCAACCCGTCCAACCGCTTCGATGCGGAAGGCTTGACCGAACTCATCCGCGAGATCGAGGCGCGCCGCACCCTGCGCAACGAGATCGAGCAGGACTCCATGATCCGCATCCGTGCGCGCAATCTCGAGGCGGAGAAGGAAGCCCTCAACATCGAGCGCGATTCCGAACAAGCCCGCCTTGAGCAGGAGCGTGAGGTGGAGTTTCGAAGGGCCCAGCAGCGCGCCGAGATCGCCCGCGAACGGGCCGAGCGCGAGACGGAGGCCGAGCGCGCCCAAATCACCGCGCGCGAAAATATCGAGCTGGCGAAGATTGCCAACGACCAGTCCATCGCAGAGGTGCGCATCCAGTCCGAACGGGAGATCCGCCAGCGCGAGATCGACAGGCAGAAGGCTGTGGACACGGCCGAGATCTCCAGCCGCCGCGACACCGACACCGCCCGCATCGAACAGGAGCGCGCGGTCTCTGAAGCGCGCATCGTCAACGAGCAGGAAGTGGAAGCGCGCGAAATTGCACGGCGCCGCCTGATCGAAGAGACGGAGATTGCGGCCCGCGAGGCGACGGACAGGGCAAGGATCGAGCAGGAGCGGGCGGTGGCCGAGGCCCGCATTGCCAACGACCAGCAGACCCGCGCCCGCGAGATCGAACGCCAGCGTGCCCTCGAAGCGGCCGAGATTGCCGCCCGCGAGGACACCGAAAAGGCCCGCATCGCCCAGGACCGTGCCGTGGTCGACGCACGCATTGCCAACGAGGAAGAAACAAGCAGGCGCGAGATCGAACGCAACCGCGCCGTGGACGAGGCGGAGATCCTCGCAAGGGAATCCATCGAGAAGATGCGCATTGCCGAGGCCGCAGGCACCAACGAGGAGCGCATCTCCACCGACAAGCGCATCAGAGCCCTTGAGATCGAGCGGCAGGAGGCCATCGAAGCGGCACAGATCGCTGCCGATCAGGCTATAGAAGCGGCCCGCATTGCCCGCGAGAAGGCCGTTGCCGCAGAGCGCATCGCCTACGAAAAGGACGTGCGCGAGCGCGAGATTGCCCGCAACCTTGCCGTTGACGAGGCTGACCTTGAAGCCCGCCAGACGGTGGAAAGCCAGCGCATTGCCGTTGAACGAACCATCGACGAAGAGCGCATCGTCGCCCGCGAGCAGACCACCTTGCGCGAGACCGATTCGTCCGAGCGCACAGAGGTGGCGAAAATCGCCCAGGGCCGCGCGGTGGATGCTGAGCGCATCAATGCCGAGGCCGAGACGCGCTCCCGTGAGATCGAGCGGAACGAAGCCATCGCCAGCGCTGAGGTGTCGAGCCGCAGGCTGATCGACCAGATCTCCATCGAGAAGGAGGTGGAGACGAGCCGCGACAGGATCACGCGCGATGAAACCGTGCGTCAGCTGGAAATCGCCCGCAACCGTGTCCTCGACGAGGCGCAGGTGAAGGCGGACGAAGCGGTGGAGGCGGCCCGCATTGCCAAGGAGAAGATTGTCGATGCTGAGCGCATTGCCGCCCAGCAGGACACGCGGGAGCGCGAAATCTCCCGCGATGGCATGGTGGAGGCCGCCGATATGCGAAGGCGCGATGCCACCGAGCGCCGCCGCATCGAGGTGGAGCTTGGCCTTGAGATGGAGCGCATCGCCTCCCAGCAGGCGCGCGAGGTGACGGGGATCGACGCCAAGCGTGTTGTGGAAGAGGCGGACGAAGAGCGCATCATCGAGCTTGCCGCCAAGAAGGCCGAGCGCGCCGAGGCCGATGCCAAGGTCCGCCGCGCCGAGATCGAGGCGGGCAAAACCATCGACACGACGGAGGTGGAGCGCGAGAGGGCCATCGAAGCGGCCCGGTTGGAGCGCCGCCGCGCCATCGAGCAGTTGGAGATTGCCCGCGTCCAGGCCCTGCGCGAGGCCGAGATTGCCTCCAAGGAGGAGATCGAGCGGGCGCGCATTGCCTCAGAGCGCGGGCTCGACGAGGCCCGCATCGGCCACGAAACCGAGCGGCGCAGGCGCGAGATCGCCCGCGAGCGCGAGGTGGATCTGGCCAACATGGAAAAGGCCATCAGCCTTTACGCCAAGTCCCTTGAGGAGACGGCCGCGCGCATCGAGGCCGACACAGCCCGCGCCCGCGCCGCAGAGGTGGAAGAGCGCGTCAAAACCGTGCGCGAGACCGAGGAGGCCCAGCGCAAAAAGTCTGTCGATGTGTTGATGGCTGAAAAGGCGGCCGAAGAGGCCCGTCTTGCCGCCGATGCTGAAAAGGTGCGCACGGCTGTGGAAGCGGAGGCCCAGCGCCTCATCAACGAGGCCGAAAACGTCCTCACCGAGCCTGCCCGCGCGTCCCTCTTCAAGCGCGGCCTATTGCAGCGCATCGAGGGCATCGTGGCGGCCTCCGTCAAACCCATGGAGAAAATCTCCGACATCCGCATCGTTCAGATGGATGGGGCAGGCAACGGCGGCGGTTTTTCCAACGGCGACGG
>JBCDCF010000102.1:0-9181 GCA_039182345.1 Pseudomonadota bacterium | reverse complement strand
CTTCGCTGACCGCCCTTGAGGGCACCGGTGTTGCCACCGCCATCCTCGATGTGACGGATGCGCAAGGTCTCATGCGCTTTGTGGAGACCGATGGCCCCTTCACCATCGCCGTCCACGTGGCAGGCGGGGTCAGGGGTCAGGTGGGCCGGCCTGTGGAGACCATTGCGCCTGAGGACTGGGACGCCATTGTCGCGGTGAACCAGACCGCAGCCTTTTACCTTGCCCGCGCCGTGGTGCCTCACATGAAGGCGCACGGGCATGGGCGGATCATCACCATCACCAGCCGCGCGGGGCTCGATGTGAGCCTGACAGGCATCCAGTCCTACGCCAGCGCCAAGGCGGGGCAGATCGGCCTTGTGCGCCAGCTCGGCCATGAGCTTGGCAAGGATGGGATCACGGTGAATGCCGTTGCCCCAGGGTTCGTGCGCTCCAACCCCACGACGGAAAAGCAGTGGGAGGCGTTGGGGGCTGAGGGGCAGGATAAGCTCGTCTCCTCCATTGCCATGCGCCGCCTCGGCACCGTGGAGGACATTGCCGCCGCGGTGCTGTTCCTTGCCAGCGATCACGCCTCGTGGATCACCGGCCAGGTCCTGTCGGTGGACGGTGGCCGGTGAAGCGCCTCACTTGACGGTGATGCGACCGTCGAGCGCTGGCGTATAAGGGCCGACGTCGGCAAGGTAAGAGGCCAGCACCTCTTCAAGGCTGGGGCCGAAGTCGTAGGCGTTCTGCGCGTTCTCGGCGAAAAGGTTATAGCCGTCGCCGCCCCGACGCATGAAGTCGTTGGTGACGAGGCTGTAAAGCTTGGCCTCATCGATGGGCACCCAGTCGTCCCCCTCCTTCACCATCACGTCCGAGATGCGCCCACCGTTGGGCGGTGCGTCCATGGAAAGGGTGTAGCGAAGGCCCGCCACTTGGGGAAAACGGCCCTTGCCGTCCTCGATCTGGCTGACGCCGTTTTCCAGCGAGGCAACCACGTCCGCGCCGGTGAGCTGGAAGGTGGCAAGGGTGTTCTGGAACGGCAGCACCGTCAGAATTTCGCCCATGGTCACATCGCCTTCATCGATGGAGGCGCGCAGGCCGCCGCCGTTCTGGATGGCAATGCTCACCCCTTGGCCGGCAACCCGTTCCAGCATGGCATCGGCCACAAGGTTGCCCATGGCGCACTCGCGCGCACGGCAGTTTTCGCGGCTGCCATCCACCTGTGCGGTGGTCGCACCCACCACCTGCTGGCGGATCTCTTCAAGGGGGATGGCAAGTTCAGTCACGCGGGCCTTCACCGCCTCGTCTTCGGCGACGCTGGCATCAAGGAGGATCGGCTCGCCCGTCGCCTCGGTGACGTTGCCGTCCTCGTCGAAGGTCACCTCAAGGCGGCCCAGATACTTACCGTAGGCGCCGGCCTGAACAATGTAGACGTTTGAGCCGTCAGGCGAG
This sequence comes from Pseudomonadota bacterium, assembly GCA_039182345.1. Classification (GTDB taxonomy): domain Bacteria; phylum Pseudomonadota; class Alphaproteobacteria; order Rhizobiales; family Amorphaceae; genus Acuticoccus. The sequence goes on along the minus strand of JBCDCF010000102.1, from coordinate 7,750 downwards.
GTGACGACGGTGGGGTAAGGCCCTGCCGCACCCTCGAGGGTGTTCGCCAACAGCGTGTGGGAGTGGCCGCCCACAATGACGTCCACACCGTCCACCTGCGCGCCCACCTCTTTGTCCACCGAAAGGCCGGAGTGGCTGAGAAGGATGATCCGATCGACGCCCTTCTGCGTCAGTTCGGCGACGGCATCGCGCGTTGCGGCCACAGGGTCGGTGAAGGCAACCCCCTCGCCTGGCTTGGCAAGGTCGGCCGTATCGGTGGGGACAAGGCCGATGAGGCCGTAGCGTTGGCCGTCCACCTCCAGAACGGATGTGGGCGGCGTCACCCCTTTGATGGGCGAATCGTCGGCCAGGTCCGCGTTGGCAAAGAGGAGGGGAAAGTCCAGCGCTTTGCCGAAATCGGCAAGGGTTTGCGTCCCGTCGTCAAACTCATGGTTGCCGACGGTCATGGCGTCGTAGCCCATGAGGTTCATCAATTCCGCTGCGGCCTGGCCTTTGTAGCGGATGTAAAACAGCGAGCCCTGGAATTGGTCGCCCCCATCAAGCAGGAGGATCGGCCCTGCGCCCTCGCGTGCGCGCTCGGTATCGATGGCGGTTTTGAGCCGGGCCGCACCGCCAAAGCACTCGCCTGCGTCATTGTCTTCAGCGTTGCAGGTGTTGTCGTACTTGGTGATGGGCTCGATGCGGCTGTGCACATCGTTGGTGTGCAGGATCGTCAACGTCTCTGCGGATGCGAAGGACAGGCCCAGCGCGGTCGCCGCCAAAATGGCGGACAGGCGCACACGTGTTGTCATGGCGATCTCCTTTGGTGCCGGCCGCGTCAGGCGCCGGTGGCCTTCATGGGGTTAACGCTCGTTGATGCCGAGCATGCGACGGACGGCGGCGATGTCGGTGCTGCCGCCGGCAAAATCGTCAAAGGCGACGGTGGTGACGGGAATGATGTGATCGCGCACGAATTGAGCCCCTTCCCTGGCGCCCACCTCAGCGTCTTTGAGGGCGCATTCCCACTCCACCACCGCCCAGCCGGTGTAGCCGATGGTGGCAAGCTTTGAGAACACGGCCGAAAAATCCACCTGACCGTCGCCCAGCGAGCGGAAGCGCCCTGCCCTGTGGGTCCACGACTGCAGGCCCGAGTAAACGCCCTGACGGCCGCTCGGATTGAACTCGGCATCCTTCACGTGGAAGGCGGTGATCTTGTCGGCATAGATGTCGATGAAGTCCAGATAGTCGAGCACTTGCAGGACGAAGTGGGACGGGTCGTAGTTGATGGTGCAACGGGTGTGATTGTCGCACGCCTCCAAGAACATCTCGAAGGTCGCCCCGTCGAACACATCCTCGCCAGGGTGAATTTCGTAGGCAACGTCCACCCCCACCTCGTCGTAGGCATCAAGGATCGGCCGCCAGCGCTTGGCAAGCTCGCCAAACGCTTCGCTCACCAAGCCTTGGGGGCGCTGGGGCCAGGGGTAGGCGTAGGGCCAGGCGAGCGCGCCTGTGAAGGAGACGGTGGTGGGAAAACCGAAGTGGGAGGAGGCTTTGGCGGCCAGCATCATCTGCTCCACCGCCCAGGCCTGGCGCTCTGCCGGCTTGCCGTGAACGGCCTCAGGCGCAAACGCATCGAACGCCACATCATAGGCCGGGTGGACGGCGACGAGTTGGCCTTGAAGGTGGGTTGAAAGGTCGGTGATGGCAACGCCCGCGTCCCGGCAGATCCCCGTCACCTCATCGCAATAGTCCTTGGAGTCCGCGGCGCGTTTGAGGTCGAACAGGCGCCCGTCCCAGCTTGGAAGCTGGATCCCCTCATAGCCGCAGTCCGCCGCCCATTTGGCGATGGACGGCAACGTGTTGAACGGCGCAGTGTCCGAGGCGAACTGGGCCAGGAACAGTGCGGGGCCTTGCATCTTCGGCACGGGCGGGACCTCCGGTTTTGGTCCCGGACGATGCGGCCGCGCCAAGCCCCCGTCAACCGCCCCTTTGGCGCGTCACACCAGAAGACGCATGGGGCTTTCGATAAGGCCTTTGAAGGCGCTCAAGACCTCCGCCCCCAGCGCCCCGTCGACGGCACGGTGATCCACCGACAGCGTCACGGTCATCTGTGTGGCAATGGCAAGGGCGCCGTCCTTCACCACAGGGCGTGGCGAGCCTTCGCCCACCGCAAGGATCGACCCGTGCGGCGGATTGATGACGGCGGCAAAATCGCGAATGCCGAACATGCCAAGGTTGGACACCGCCGTGGTGCCGCCCTGGTACTCCGCGGGCTGAAGCTTCTTGTCCCGCGCGCGTTTGGCAAGGTCCTTCATCTCGTTGGAGATGACCGACAGGGTTTTCTTGTCGGCCTTGCGGATGACGGGGGTGATCAACCCGTCGGGGATCGCGACGGCAACGCCCACATCCACATCCTCGTGCAACAGGCGGGCGGTGGAGGTGAAGGTGGCGTTGGCCAAGGGCACCTGGCTGAGCGAAAGGGCCATCGCCTTGATGACGAAGTCGTTCACCGAAAGCTTATAGTCGGGCTTGCCTTCCTTGTCAGTGGGGGCGGAGGCGTTGAGGTCGGCCCGCAGCTTCAACAGCGCATCCAGCGTCACATCCACAGACAAGTAAAAGTGCGGGACGGTCTGCTTTGATTCGGTGAGGCGCCTTGCAATGGTCTTGCGCATCCCGTCGTGGGGCAGCTCCGTGTAGCCGCCGTCGGGGTACATGGCGCGGATCTGATCGTCGGTCATGCCGCCGGACAGGGTGGGTGCCGCTCCGGCTTTTTGCGGTGCGGCTTGAGCCGCTGCAGCCTCGACTGCGGCTGCGGGCGCGGCCTTGCCTGTGCCAGAGGCCACCGCCTCTTCGATGTCGCGCTTGACGATCCGCCCGTGGGGGCCTGAGCCCGTGAGCGCGGAAAGGTCGATCCCTTCCTGGCCGGCAAGGCGCCGCGCCAAGGGCGAGGCAAAGATGCGCTCCCCATGGCTTTGGGGCGCGGCGGCGCCATTGGCGGCCTTTGCAGGGGCGGATGGTTCTGACGCAGGCGCGTCCGCTTTTTCGGGTGCGGCTTCGGCTGGCTTTTCGGCCGATTTGGCCGCAGGGGCGGCGGCCGCCGCGTCAATGGCGCTTGCGTCTTCGCCTTCCTCCAACAGCACGGCGATGGGCTCGTTCACAGGCACGTCCGCCGTGCCCTCCGTGACGAGGATTTTTCCAACGGTCCCCTCGTCCACCGCTTCCACTTCCATGGTGGCCTTGTCGGTCTCGATTTCGGCAATCACGTCGCCTGAGGACACGCTGTCCCCTTCCTTCACCAGCCATTTGGCCAAGGTCCCGACTTCCATCGTGGGCGACAGCGCCGGCATCAGGATGGGGGTGGGCATAGGGGTCGTCCTCGGCAAGGCGGTTATCGGGGTGTGTGCAGCAGCGGCCGCAACACGGGCCACGGACTGTCCGCGAAGGTGGCAGTGAATGCAAGATGGGGCGTTAACGTCCATGGGCTATGGACAAATGCTGGCCTTGGCCGCACACGGCCCATCGCAGTGGCACCGCAGGGCAAAGGGCGCGCCGGCCCAACGCGCGCCCATCTGCCGCCGTGGTACGCTGCGCTGCCCTTTTTGAGCCCTCTTGCCCGCCTGTGGACTGAACGATGCGCATCTTATTTCTGCACAACAACTTCCCCGGCCAGTACCGCCGGATTGCCGCCCATCTGCAAGGGATGGAAGGCCTCGACCTTGTGGCCGGTACGCTTCAATCCAACAAACAAAGTTTCAAGCCGCGCCGGGTGGACTACCGCCTGCACAGGAACGTGACGGAAGGGATCCATCCCACCCTCGTCAACGTGGAACGGGCGGTGCTGACCGCACAGGCCGCCTTCAAAGCCCTTTATCCATTGAAGGAAGCCGGATGGACGCCTGACCTTGTGTGCGCCCACTCAGGCTGGGGTCCGTCGCTGCTTGTGAAGGAGTTGTGGCCCGACACGCGGCTTCTCGCCCTGTTTGAATGGTACTACAACGCCCGCGGCAGCGATGCGGACTTTCTAAGCCCCATGAGCCACGATGCGGCTGCCCGTACCCACTTCAAGAACGGCCCCATCCTCCTCGACTATGCGGCGATGGACCATGGCTCCTCCCCCACAGCCTGGCAAAGAAGCCAGTGGCCTGCCCATATGCAAAGCAACATCAGCGTGCTGCACGAAGGGGTGGATTGCGACTATTTCACCCCCGGTGAGGACAAGTTCACCGTCGGCAAGCACGTTTTCACCGCGGACGATGAGATCATCACCTACGTCGCCCGTGGGATGGAGCCCTATCGCGGATTCCCGCAGTTCATGGCCGCTGTGGCCGAACTCCAGCGCCGCCGCCCCAACGTTCACGTCCTCATTGCCGGCGAGGACAGAACCGCCTATGGCCGCAAGCGCTCAGACGGCAAGACCCACCGCGAGCATGCCCTTGAAACCCTGCCGCTCGACAAGGAACGGCTGCATTTTTTAGGTTTGGTGCCGCTTTCGACGCTGCGCACCATGTTCCGCATCACAAGCGCACACGTCTATCTGACGGTGCCGTTCGTCCTCTCCTGGTCCATGCTGGAGGCCATGGCCACAGGCGCTCTTGTGGTGGGCTCCAGCACGCAGCCCGTGCGCGAATTGATCGAGGACGGCAAGAACGGGCTTTTGGTGGATTTTTTCGATTCCGACGCCCTTGCCACGTGCCTTGACGACGTCCTTTCCAAAAAAGCCGCCACCGCAAGCCTCAAACAAGCCGCTCGCGAGACCATCGTGGAGAGCTACGCACTGCCCGTGATTCTCCCTCGCCAGTGGGAGCTGATGCAGCGGGTGGCAAAAGGGGACGCGCCCCGGCCAGCGCCCGTGTGAGGGGCTGACTGCGGTAATCCCACACCCCCCGGCCACGGCCGGATTGATGATTGCGGCGGAATAACTCCGTCAGAGGCGCGTTTGGTAAGGAAGCGTAAGAAGAGGCGGATCGCCTGACCCGCACTTGCCTTATGCCCGCCGAACCGACGCACAGTAAAGTGAAGATGTCGAAACGGATGACGACACCATATTGATCATAGGCGGCCAGTCTTCTTCTCGACGAGCCGCTCGCGATAGAAGGAGATCTGCCATGCGGAAAGGTGTTCTACTCGCTTGCTTGGCACTGACTGGATTTGTCTTCATGCCTGTCCAGCCTGCCGACGCCGCCCGCCCGGCCCTTTGCAAGGACCGTTCGGAAATCATCTCCGTCCTGTCCAAGCGCTTCAATGAGACTCAGCGCTCCTACGGCTTGCAGAGCGACCAGCGGGTGCTTGAACTCTACGCCTCGCCGGACGGTTCGTGGACGGCCCTTTTGACACTGCCGTCGGGCCGCTCCTGCGTGGTGGCAGCGGGTGAAGCGTGGACCATCGTCCCGCCCGCCCCTGTGGGTGAGCCGGCCTAACGCACGGCCCTCTTCCAAAACCTTCGGCCGGACCGGGCCTGACACACCGGCCCGGCCCGTGAGGCAATGCCATTTGGCACAGCCGTCACGCCAGAACCCCATCGTCCGTCAGAGGCGTCAACGCCGGCAGCGCATCGGTCAAGACGCCCCACCCGTTGATTTGACCGAGCGAACGTGCCTTTCTCGCGGCCCAATCGAAGGAGATGGCCGTGAGCGTTGCCGGGAAGATCGTACTCGTCACAGGGGCTAGCCAGGGGATCGGCAAGGCATGCGTCATCGCCCTTGCCAAAGCCGGCGCCAAGGTGGTTCTTGCCGCGCGCAATGAGGACAAGCTGCGCGCTGTGGCCGAGGAGGCCGGCGGCGAGACCTTGTGCGTTTCCACCGATGCCAGCGACCCGCAGTCCGTGGACGCCCTATTCAAGGCCATTGGCGAGGCGTACGGCAGGCTCGATGTCCTGTTCAACAATGCCGGCAACAACGTGCCTGGCACCAATTTCGGCGAGCTGACCTTTGCCGACTGGCGCAAGGTCATGTCCGTCAACCTCGACGGTGCGTTCTTGATGGCGAACGGCGCCTACAAGATGATGCGCGATCAGTCTCCCAAAGGCGGGCGCATCATCAACAACGGCTCCATCTCAGCCTACGCGCCGCGGCCTGGCTCTGCGCCCTACACCTCCTCAAAGCATGCGATCACAGGGCTCACCAAAACCATCAGCCTCGACGGGCGCGCCCATGACATTGCGTGCTGCCAGATCGACATCGGCAACGCCATGACCGACATGGCCGCCCGCATGGCCACAGGCGTCCCCCAGGCCAATGGCGAAATTGCCGTCGAACCATTGATGGACGTCTCCGTCGTCGCCGACACGATCCTGTTCATGGCGGGGATGGACCTGTCGGCCAACGCACAGTTCCTGACGGTGATGGCCACCAAGATGCCTTTCGTCGGCAGGGGTTGACCCACCGCGGCCGCGCCTCACCTCAAGGCACAGCCATGGACAACGCCCCCGCCCCGTCAGGGCACCTTGCCGAGAATATTGCAATGTTTGCCCACGTCCTCCGGGACGCTGGGCTGCCGGTGGGCCCTGCCCATGCGGTGGATGCTGTGCGCGCTGTGGAGACGGCAGGCGTATCGTCCCGCGCGGACGTTAAGGCGGCCCTCAAGGCCGTCTTCGTCCACAAGCGCGACCAGATGGTGGTGTTCGACGCTGCCTTCGACGCCTTCTTCCAAAGCCGCAACCTCCTCGACAAGATGATGGAGCTCTTGAGCCCCGTTGCCGATGAGCGGCGCAGCGACGAGCCGCCCAAGGCCGGCGCCACCCGCGTCTCCCAAGCCATGAAGCCGCCCGCGCGGGCAGACCGCCCCACCCCCACACAGGTGGAGGTGGACGCCCGCCTCACAGCATCCGACAGGGAGGTTCTGCGCAAAAAGGACTTTGCGCAGATGACCGCGGCCGAGCTTGCCGACGCCCAGCGCGCCATCCGCGCCCTTGCCCTGGTGGACGATCGCCAGAAGACCCGCCGCAAGGTGGCCGCCCCCCGCGGCAAGTTCGACCCGCGCCGGTCGTTGCGCGCTGCCATGCGTACTGGCGGGGAGATGGTGGATCCTAGGCGCACCACCAAAGCTGTACGCCCGCCGCCCGTGGTGGCGCTGTGCGACATTTCAGGCTCGATGGCGGACTACTCGCGCATCGTCCTTCATTTCCTCCATGCCCTTGGGGAGAGGCGGCGCGTCTCCACATTCCTGTTCGGCACGCGCCTTTCCAACGTCACCCGCGCTCTGAACCGCCGCGACCCTGACGAAGCGCTCGCCCAATGCGCCTCGCAGGTGGCCGACTGGTCGGGCGGCACGCGCATCGGCGCGTCCCTCGCCGCCTTCAACAAGGACTGGTCGCGCCGCGTCCTGTCGGGAGGCCCCATCGTTCTCCTCGTCACGGACGGCCTGGAACGGGACGGAGACACGGACTTGCTGGCCCGCGAGGCGGACAGGCTGCACCGCTCCTGCAGACGGCTGATCTTCCTCAACCCTCTCCTGCGCTATGAAGGGTTCGAGGCCCGCGCCCGCGGCATCCGCACCCTTCTCCCCCATGTGGATGACCTGAAACCCATCCACTCGGTGGAGTGCGTTGCCGACCTTGCCGGTGTGCTTGCAGGCGGACAAGGCCGTCGCAGTCCGATCCCCTCCCAGTGGGCCCCGCGGGAGGCGGCCTGAATGTGCGTTGGCCGCAGCGCTCCTTGCGGTAGGCCGGTTCGACCACAGGTTCAAAACCCCATCGCACCGCACGCATGCGCCTGCCCTGCGCTGCCCCCTCGCGGCGGCATGATCCCGCGTCGGCGAACGAAGGTATTCCCAT
>JBCDCF010000101.1:0-9217 GCA_039182345.1 Pseudomonadota bacterium | reverse complement strand
CTTCATGCGCCTGTTCACAACGCTCCCTCTGGACGAGGTGGCACGGCTTGAAGCCTTGTCGGGCGCCGAAATCAACGAGGCGAAGGCAACCCTTGCAACCGCCGTCACCACCCTCATTCACGGGGAAGAGGCGGCAAAGGTGGCAGCTGCAACGGCGGCGGAGACCTTTTCAGGGGGCGCCGGCGAAGGTCTGCCGACGGTGAGTGTGCCCCGCCGCGACCTTCAAGAGGGGATCGGCGCGCTCGCCGCCTTCGTCTCGGCCGGGCTTGCGGCCTCCAACAGCGAGGCGCGACGGGCGGTAAAGGGTGGCGCGGCCCGCATCAACGATGAACGCTTCGACGATGAAAAGCGCGTCCTCACCGAGGCCGATGCCAAGGACGGCGCCATTAAACTGTCGCTCGGCCGCAAAAAGCACGCGCTCCTTAAAGCCGAGTAGGCAGGCGAGCGCCGCCTACTCGGCGGTGGTGACGATGGCAGCGCCCCGTTCAAGGGTGAGATGCACGGGGCAGCGGTCGGCAATGGCCAGAAGCTTGTCGCGCACGGAAGGGTCGGTGCCTGGCGCAAAGCGGATGGTGCGGGCGAAACGGTCGATCCGCCCGTCCTTGCCAGGGGCTGCATCGGCGCAGTCGGAACAGTCGTCCGCGTGCACCTTGCTGTGGGAGACATCCACTGTCGCCTCGAAGGTGATCGCCTTGCGCTCCGCATAAAGGCGCATGGTCATGAGCGTGCAGGCGGCAAGGCCCGAAGCCACATAATCGTAAGGGGTCGGGCCGGTGTCGGTGCCGCCGACGCTGGAAGGCTCGTCGGCGATGAGCTGGTGGCGGCCCACACGCAGATCCGTCTTGAACTTGCCACCGGCATTGGTCGCCCGCACGTCCCCTTCCCCGGCGGCTTCGGCGTTGGTGGCCGCCTCGTCCATGGGGCTGTCGGTGGCCGGCAGGTAGCGCGAGGCCCATGCGGAGATGACGTCGGCGGCGTAGGTGCCGTCGCGCCTGTTGGTCAAAAGGTGATCCGCATCATCCAGCGAGACAAAGCTTCTGGGGTGCTTTGCGGCAAGGAAGATGCGGCTGGCATTGTCCACCCCCACCTGTTGGTCGAGCGGAGCGTGAAGCACCAGGAGCGCTGCCTTCAAAGCTGCCGCCTCGGACACCACAGACTGTTGGCGAAGGTCCTCCAAGAACTCCTTGCGGATGGTGAAGGTGCGCCCGCTGAGGGTGACCGATGCCTCGCCATGCTCTTCGATGTGGTCCACGTCGGCGGCGAAGTTGTCGATGACGTGCTCGGCGTCCGCAGGGGCGCCTATGGTCGCCACCGCTTTCACCTCGGCAATCTGGTTGGCCGCCTTGATCACCGCTGCCCCGCCAAGGCTATGGCCCACCAGCAGGGATGGCGCGCCAATCCCCTCGCGCATGGCATCGGCCACCTTCACGATGTCGCCCACATTGGAGGAGAAGTCGGTGGAGGCAAACTCCCCTTGGGAGGAGCCGAGCCCAGTAAAGTCGAACCGCACCACAATGAAGCCGAGGCGCGACAGCTCCCGCGCCACGGTGCGGGCGGCGAAGATGTCTTTGGAGCAGGTGAAGCAGTGGGCGAAGAGTGCGGTGCCGCGGGCGGGGCCCTCGGGCGCATCAATGCGCGCGGCCAGTTTGGCGCCCAGCGCCCCGGCAACGTTCAAACGGTCCATGGTCGTCAATCCTATCGCGGTTCGTGCCCGCGCAGGATCTCGGCCACCTCCGCTTCCTCCGCCTCGCTCAAGGCAGCGGCAGGGGTCGCGACCGAGGCGCGGCGTCCGCGAAGGTAGAGGAACGCGGTGCCGATCGCGATCAAAACCACCACCATGGGCGCAACCCACAAGATCACGGTCGCGGCATTGAAGGGCGGGCGCAGACGCACGAAGGCGCCGTAACGGTCGGTGAGGTAGGCCAAAACCTCCTCGTTGGTGTCGCCCTCGGTGATGCGCTCGCGCACCAAGACCCTCAGATCCTTGGCAAGCTGGGCGTCCGAATCGTCAATGGACTGGTTCTGACAGACAAGGCAGCGCAGCTCCTTGGACAACTCACGCGCCCGTGCCTCAAGCGCAGGATCGGTGAGCTGCTCCGTCGGGTTGGCCGCAAACACCCCCAACGGCGCGAAGAATGGGAGCGCGATGGCAAGGGCGAGGAGGAGGCGAACCATCACACCCCCGCCCCTTCAGGAACGCCGTCAGGTTCGTCCCGGCGTTTGGCAACGGGCGCCGGCAAGCCGATGCGCAAGCGCCGGTCGGCAAGGGAAAGAAGCCCGCCGAAGGAGGCAACGCACGCCCCCAGCCAGATCAACAGGACGAGGGGCTTATAGAAGAGGCGCACGGTGATCTTGCCCTCGTTCACCTCCCCCAGTGTGGCGTAGAGCTGGGACAGGCCGAATGTCTTGATGGAGGCCTCCGTGGTGGGCATTTCCCGCGCCGGGTAGAAGCGCCGCGCCGGGGTCAGCGTCGTCACGTCCTCACCGTCCTTGGAGATGGCAAGGATCGCCACAGCATCGCGATAGTTGGGCCCCTCTTGGCTCTCAGCCCTGATGAAGGTGACGCTGTAGCCTGACACCTCGGCGGTATCGCCAGGGGCCATGTCCACGATCACCTCGGTCTCGAAGGCAGCGAGCGCGACAATTCCAAGGACCGTCAGCCCGACGCCAAGGTGGCCCAAGGCCGCTCCCCACATGGATCTTGGAAGGCTGAAAAGACGGCGCATGCGGCCGGAGAACCCGCCCTTGGCGCTTTTGGTGCGCAAGGCAAGCTCGGCGAAGCTGCCGATGATGAGGAAGCTTGCCAACGTCACCCCGAAGGCTGCCGTCAATGCCGTCTCAGCGCCTGCCAGCCAAGCGGAGAGCCCGGCAAGGAAGACGGCCACCACACCGGCCACCATCAGCCTTTGGGCGGCGCCATAGACATCGCCGCGCTTCCAGGCGAGGAGCGGACCGAAGGGCATCGCCAGCAAAAGCGGCGTCATCAACGGGATGAAGGTGAGATTGAAGTAGGGCGGACCGACGGAAATTTTCTCTCCCGTCACCGTCTCCAGCACCAGCGGATAAAGAGTGCCCACAAGGACCGTCGCACAGGCCGTGGTGAGGAAGACATTGTTGAGAACAAGCGCCCCCTCTCGGCTGATGGGCGCGAACGCACCGCCTGCCTTCAGCTCGCTCGCCCGCGCGGCAAACAGGGCAAAGCCTCCGCCGACGAAAATGACAAGGATGAGGAGGATGAAGAGCCCCCGCGTCGGATCGGACGCAAAGGCATGGACGGAGGTGAGGACGCCAGAGCGCACCAGAAAGGTGCCAAGGAGCGACAGACTGAAGGTGATCAGCGCCAAGAGCACCGTCCACACCTTCAACGCATCGCGCTTTTCCATGACAACCGCCGAGTGGAGAAGCGCCGTCCCCGCAAGCCAGGGCATGAAGGAGGCGTTTTCCACGGGGTCCCAGAACCACCAGCCGCCCCAGCCCAGTTCGTAGTAGGCCCAGTAGCTGCCCATGGTGATGCCGAGCGTCAAAAACACCCACGACACCAACGCCCAAGGGCGTACCCAGCGGGCCCATGCCGCATCGATCCGCCCCTCCATGAGGGCCGCGGCCGCAAACGCGAACACAATGGAAAAGCCCACATAGCCCACGTACAAAAGCGGCGGGTGGATGGCGAGGCCAATGTCCTGGAGGAGCGGGTTGAGGTCGCGCCCTTCCAAAGGCGCAGGGAAGAGCCGGGCGAAGGGATTGGAGGTTGCCAGCACGAAGAGCAGGAAGGCAGAGGCAATCCACCCCTGGACCGTCACGACGCTTGCCCTGAAGGACGGGGCCATGTGCCGGCCCATGACGGCAGCCAGCATCCCGAACAGGGCAAGGATCAGGATCCATAACAGCATGGACCCTTCGTGATTCCCCCACACGCCGCTGACCTTGTAGACCATGGGTTTGAGGGAGTGGGAGTTCTCAAAAACGTTCACCACCGAGAAGTCCGAGCGCACGTAGGCAACGGTGAGGGCGATGAACGAAAGGGTGACGAGCGCGAACACCACCACCGCGCACGGGGCGGCCAGCGCCATCAGTCGGGCATTGTCGGTGCGCGCCCCATAAAGCGGCACGATGGATTGGACGATGGAGACGGCGAGCGCCAGAACCAGTGCGAAGTGACCCAGCTCATTGAGCATTTAGCGCGCCCTCCGTGACAGCCTCGTCCATCCAGTGACCTTGGGCCTTCAGGGCGTCCACCACCTCTTTGGGCATGTAGTTTTCGTCATGCCTTGCAAGAACGGTGTCGGCCTTAAGCGTGCCTGAAACGTCGAGGATCCCCTCAGCCACCACCCCCTGCCCTTCGCGAAACAGGTCAGGCAGGATGCCCACATAGGTGACGGGGATGCGGCTCTTGGTGTCGGTGACGGCAAAGCTCACCAAGCCGTTGTCGCCCCGCTCCACAGACCCTGTCTCCACAAGGCCGCCAAGACGGATCCTGTCACCGGGATTGTGTTTGCCTTCGGCAAGCTCGGTGGGTGTGGGGGCGAACGTGATCTTGTCGGACAGGGCAAAAAGCACAAGACCCGCCGCCAGCGCCAGCGCCAGGCCAGCAACACTGATGAGGGTCAGTCGTCGTGCCTTGCGCCGTGTCATGGCAACAGTGTCTCCAGGCCAGGGGTTGCCTTCAGTTGCGCCGCTTCAGGCTCATCAAGGGATGCAAGCGCGCTCTCCAGAGCCTCCTTCGCGTCCTCATCACGCCCCAGAACCCTGTAGGCGTTGATGAGGCGGGCCCACTCCTCCACCGAGCCACCGTCGCTGGCAAGGCGCGTGGCAAGCCGTGAGACCATGTTGTCGACCATGGCCTGTTGCGCCTCTTCGGGGAGCGCGGCGGCGGCCGCCACCTGGTCGGCAGTCGGTCCCCTCAGAGGCGCTCCTTGGGCTGGCGCTTGGGCGGGTGCCTCAGCCCCCTCTGCCGGCGCTTGTGGCGGCGTTTGACCCTGTGCGGACGGTGTTCGGGGCGGTGGGGAGAGATCGCGGGAGATGGCGGGATCATCGCCCCCCATGCGCATGAATTCGGCGTTGGCGATCTGCAGCCACGGCTCGGTGCCGTTGCTTGTGGCCAAGAGCGTGCGCCAGCGCTCGCCGGCTTCGTCGAAGTTGCCGGCCTGGCGCGCAGCAATGGCAAGGAAGATGGAGGGGCGCAGCGCTCCCGGCTCCATCTCCAGCGCTTTCTCGAAAAGGGCTTTGGCGTCCGCCGTCACCTCACCGGCATTGGCGAAGGTGAGGCTCTCGGCATGGCCCGACAGGCGGCCGGCCTCCTCGCCCAGAAGCGCGTTGGCTTTGGCATAGGCCTCGGCCGCTTCCGCAAAGCGATTGAGACGCTGATAGACGGGGGCAATGCTTGCCCAGCCGATGCCGTCCTCAGGGTTGTTGGCAAGGCGGCGCTCGGCCACCGCCAACATGCGCTCAAGCTCTTCAGGGGTGACGGGTTGGAGGCGCGCTGCCAACGGCTGGTCGCCATAGTAGGGCGAGCCGAACACCGTGTAAGCGCCGACGGTGAAGGCCGGCACGAACACCACCAAAAGCCCCATGGCGATGATGGAGCGCCGTGTGGACATGGTCAGCGTTTTTTGCGCCCGCTTGGCTCTGAGGAGGCGCCGGGCAATTTCGTTGCGGGCGGTGGCCGCATCACTGGTTTCGATGAGGCCGCGGGCTTCGTCGCTGTCCACCTCGCGCAGCTGATCGGCGTAGACCGCAACATCTTCGCCCCCTCCCACTTCGCCGGGGGAGGACCGCAACAGCGGACGGGCCAGTACGACCAGGGTCAGAACCAGCAGGACGGAGAACGACAACCATACAACCATCTCCCCTTAACTGCGGTGGTAAATCCCTCTGTGCAAGCAAAATCGAACGGTTCAAATCGGTCGTGATGTCGCGACCGGACGTCGCGCCTTCAAAGGCGGCGCCCGGCGGTTGGAATCGGTGTGAAAAAAAGGGCTTAGCGGCCCCTTGCACTGACCCTGTCGATCTCCTGACGCACCTGACGTTCGACAATGTCGGACAGGTTGTTGTCCAGCCATTCCCGCAGGAGCGGGCGCATCATGTCGCGCACGAGATCCTCGAGGGTGCGGGGGTTGTTGGTGAGAATGGTGCGCGACAGCTCGTCCAGCGAAGTGGTGACGTTCTGGCGTGTGCGTGTGCTGGTGAGCGTATCCTCCGCAGGTTCGCTGCGCTGGGGGGACTGGCGGCGGAACACATTGCCCTCCCGATGCACGGCCATTGTGGGATCTTCCTGGGCGATCTCGGTCATGTCAGCCGTTCTCCGGTGAGGCTTGATGAGGTGAAGGTGGGGCTCGCGGTCCGATGGGCTCATGGGTGTGTCTTGGGCCGGCGCCTTGGCAGCGGCGCGCCGGCTGGCGGCATGGGCCGCTCCAACCCGCGGGGCTGGCTGATGGGGCGGCACTGCGCGGGTCGCACTGCCGAACATCTCTTTGCGCCGGCGGGGCTTGGCCGCCTCGTCGGCCCCGGTCTCGGCCGTGTGTGCGGCCTCCTCGGTCGCCGTTCGAGGCGTTGGGGGCACTGGGGGCACTGGAGGCGTTGGGTGCACCGCCTCGCGTACAGGCACCTTGGGTGGCTCTTCGGCTTGGGGTGACGCAGGGGCTTCGCTCGCCTCGACAGGGTCATCGTCAAGGTCAGGCTCGCTCAGGACCACAGGGGTCCAGGGGACGACGGTCTCGTCATGGTCGTCAGCGAACGCGTCGGCCTGCGCACCATTTTGGGCAGCCCGCTCGGCGTGGATCGCTTCTGCAATGTCGCGCAGGGCCTCTTCGGGCGCATCCTCATGCACGCCGCCCTCAGGCCATTGAGGCCGCCGTTCGCCGCGGGGCGCACCGTCGAACTCCTCGCGGAAAGCATCCATGATGGATTGTTCCAGGCGGTTGCTGAGCCCGCCTTCGCCGGGTTGGGCTGGCGCGCTGTCACCACCATAGGCGGCAACCGCGTCGTAGGGGGCGTGGTCAGGCCCGTCTTTGCCATCGTCGGCGATGATCTTTCGGATCGAGGCCAGGAGGTCATCCATCGTCCGTCTCCTTCGAGGGCCGGCGTGGCCACGAATCAGTGTTGACGGGTCGATGGTATCATTGCGTCCGGGCGGCCAAATGTTGACGGACAGTAAAGCGCCGGTCGTTCACAGTTCTGATGGGACTTCTACCGCAGCGCACGGCCCAAAGCCTCGCGTGCGCGGCGATCAGAGTGATTCTTCTAAATAGTCTACCGGTGAAGTGCTCGGTGCCTGGCAAGCGGGCGACGTTTCAACCTACACTTTGGCGCAGGCTCGGCCGCTGCGGTCGCGCCGGTGTTACCGCCCGTCGGGGGTGCGCAGGCCAAACCACTTGTCGCGCACCGCGTCGGTGTGTTCGGCCGGCCGGTAGATGGCAACGTTGAGGCTGAGGCGCTTGGAGCTGAGGTGACCGATGGCGGCCATCAGGTTGAAGGCTGCCACATCCTTGTCCCTCTCCGACTGCACAAGGGTCACCTGGGCAGAAACAAGGTCACGCTGGGCATCCAGAACATCAAGGGTCGTGCGCTGGCCCACCCGCTGCTCTTCGATAACGCCATCAAGGGCAAGCTGTGCGGCAAACACACCGGTTCGCGCCGCCTGGATGGAGCGCACGGACGCGATGTATCCGGCCCAGGCGGCAACAGTGTTCTGGCGCACCTGATCGCGTGTGAGATCCACCTGGATGCGTGAGGTGCCGAGCTGTTCCTTGGCCTGACGCACCTGTGCCGACACGCGTCCGCCCTGATAGATGGGCACCGTCACGTTGAGGCCGAGGCTGGCCGAATCCTGCCTGTAGGCACCTGAGGTGGGGCTCGGATCGAAGGTCGTCCCCACAGCGCCCACCATGTTCACCGACGGCAAGAACTGACCTTCAAGGGCTTTGACGTTGAAGGTGGCCGTGTCCACGTCGAACAGCGAGGCGATGATGGCCGGATGGATCTTCTGACCCGTCGCCTCAGCCGCCTTCAGGCTGGGGGGAATGAACCGCTCCACCGCCACGTTATCCCGCAGGCGTTTGGCCACAAGGCCTGTGAGCTGACGATAGGTGGCTTCGGATGAAGCAAGGTTGGCGCGGGCGAAGTTAAGGGCCGACTGGGCCTGGGCCTGACGTGCTTCGGCCTGGCTGACGTCCGTGCGGGTGCCCTCACCCACCTCGAACCGGTCCTGCGCGGCGCGCACCTGTTCGGCCAGGAAGCGCACATCGCTTTCCCTGAGGCTGACAATGGCGCGGTTCTGGATCACATCCTCGAACGCCGTCGCCGTGTTCAACAGGACGGTCTGCTCGGTGTTCTTCAACGAGGCGCGCTGGGCCTTCACCGCCGACTCGGCTTGGCGGATGGAGTTGCGCACCTGAAAGCCTTGGAACAAAGGCTGGGTGAGGGTCAGCTGGATCTCGAACGGGTTGTTGCCTGATGTGCCGCGAAGGGGGCCGCCGACAGTCTTGAAGGTCTGCGAGGTCCAGCTCATAGAGCCGGCGATCTGGGGCCTGTTGCCGGACCGGGCAATGGCAATGTTCTCGTCAATCCCGCGCAATTGCGAGCGGGCGGCGTTCAGCTGCGGGTTGGTGGAGTAGGCAGCTGCCAGGGATTCGGTGAGCGATTGCGCGCCCGCCATTGTCGGCGCTGACAACAGGCCGATGGCTGCAAACAAGGCTGCCAGATGCCTAGACTTGAATGTCACCACCAAACCTCTTTACTCCCCGCCAGTCCCGTTTACGGCGGTGCATGTGCACTCAGCTAGCCTTCAATGGTCAACGCGCCGTAAAGCATGGTGACCTGCCCGATGTGTGAGGCTTTTCGGCAACGCTGAAATCGCCCTCCCGCGCCACAGTCCTTGGTTGAAAGCTTCAGTCACGCCTCACGTCAAAGCCTCTTCGTAGGTCATTTTCGGACAACCGATATGCCATTGATTGAAAGTCGCCTTGACGCTCCGCCATCTCCCCTCCTGACGCAAATGGTCTATGCATCTTTGGCGTGTATTCTGTCCCTCGTCGCAAGGGCGCAGCAGAGCGCGGACGCCACCGTCGGGTGTGTTTGACGCGGGGCGGATTGAGGGTGGTGGTGGCTGGCGACGATGGCTCGGCCCAAGCCCATTTCCTGCCGGCAAGGGGCTCCACCACGTTGTTGCCAAGGCACAGACGTATGCTTCGGGCGACATTGGGCGTTTCCCGCTCGGACT
>JBCDCF010000100.1:0-9223 GCA_039182345.1 Pseudomonadota bacterium | reverse complement strand
GGCCCGCGAGGCTGTGGACCATTGCGACAAGAACGCGGTCAGCGTCGTGAAGCGGCCCATGGCGTTGGCCGCCGTATTCACTTCGTGTGGCACACCCCAGAGGCTGCCTGGCGCGCGGTCGTTGGCGTCCAGCGACAGGTCCAAAAAGCGCGGGTCGGCATGGGTGCGGTAGATGACGAACGCCTCGTCCTGGGGGCCGTCGGGGTTGGCGCGCAGAAGACGCAGACGCGCCCAGACCCACGCCTCGAGCCGCGCGCGCCTTTCCTTCTGTGCTGCGCGGAAGCTTGTCAGGAATGCATCCGAGAACGGGGGGCCATGCGCGCCTGAGAACAAGTCGAGGTCGGGGTCGACGGACAACGGGTCGCGCTCGTCGATGAGGGCAGGGTCCAGCCAGTCGCCAAAGGTGCGCGAGCGGCCGGGATGGGCAGCGCACAGGACAATCCCATCGGCGGGCGGCAGATCGTCGGGCGCAAGGTCGATGGGCCGCCCGTCCACCAGGGTGGAGATGGTGAGGTTTTCCGCCTGGCTCTGGTAAAGTGAGGCAAGGGACGCGCCCCCTGAATTGCCGATCAGCACCACCCGCGCAAAATCCCTCTCGCGAAGCGTGCGGATGCCTGCGCCAAGGTCGCGGATCGCCTGCTCCATCAACAACGAGACATCGTTGCCGCCATAGCGCGTGTTGAACCCCATGGCCGCAACGCCCCGGGCCGCCAAAGGGTCGATCAGATAGTGGTTCAGAAAATTCGATGTGGGGTGGCAGATGATGGCCGCTGTCCTGGCGCCCTCCGGTGCGTTGAGCGCCCCATAGACCTTGGGCCATTTCTGGTTGAGGCCTGATTGGCTCTCCATGGTGGCCGACGGCTTCACGTCGACCATCACAAGTTCGCGCTGGCTCACGTGTTCGACCTCACGACGCGCGGGCGCTCTTCTCTTCGGTCCACTTCTTCAACGCATCATGGGCGTGGTCGGCAGCCTCTGCCAAGGCCTCGTCCTCGGTAATCTTGGTGGTCAGCTCCACGCGGATGCCGTTGGGGTCGAACATATAGATGGACTTGATGAAGCCGTGGTCGGTCACGCCCACAACCTCGTAACCGGCTGCCTCCACACGGTCTTTGGCGCTGGTCAGCTCGTCCATGTCGCCCACTTCCAGCGCAATGTGGTTGACCCACTCGGGCGTGTTGGCGGACGGGGCAGCGGCCATCCCGTCCCCAAGGTCGAAAAAGGCCATGTACGACCCGTCGCCCATGCGAAAGAAAATGTGAACGTGGGGCGTCGGCTCGCCCGTTGAGGGCACGCGATCGTTGTAAAGGACGTGCGCCAGGGGAAGGCCCAAAAGGTCCTCGTAGAAGTGGCGGGTCTCTTCAGCGTCCCTGCAGCGCCAAGCGAAATGGTGCAGTCCTTTGATGGCGAAGTGTTTTCCCACGGCAGTCTCCAACCCCTTGTGCGTTTCCTCGGTCAGCTAGGGCAAGGGCTGCAAAAGTCTCCTCAGCGGCCAAAGGGGGTGGACGTCTCACGCGAACCGCCTCAGTTTGGCCAAAACCAGACACGCTGAGGGAGCACCCATCAATGAGAGCGATGCTGTTGGCGCTTATGGCGGTGGCGATTGCCGCCAGCCCCGTCCGTGCAGAGGACTCCGTGTCCCTGAAGCTCGGCCACTTCCTGCCGGCCGGCCACCCCATGGCCAAGTACCTGCAAACCTGGGCGGATGAGTTGGAGGAGGGAACCAACGGGGGCATCTCCATCGACGTTTTCCCGGGCGCCCAGATGGGTCCTGTGCCCGAGTATTATGACATGACGCGCAAGGGCATCATCGACATCGGCTGGATCCTCCATGGTGCAACGTCCGACCGCTTTCCCCTGACAGGGCTCATCGACATCCCCTTCACTGTGGACAGCGCCGTCCACGGCACGCGCATTTTGAACGATCCTGCCTTGCGCGAGCATCTTGACCCCGAGCATCGCGGCGTGAAGGTCCTCTACCTCTTCACCCACCAGCCGGCGCAGATCCACACCGCAGGCAAGGCCGTTGAGACCCCCGAAGACCTTGAGGGCCTGCGCATCCGCTTCCCCTCAGCCACCGCCAAGGCGTTCCTTGATGAGATGGGCGCCACCAGCGTCGGCCTGCCCCCCACACAGATTGCCGAGAACCTGCAAAAGAACGTCATCGACGGCGTGGTGATCGACTATGGCGGTGCTGGCTTTGCCTTCAAGCTCGGCGGTCTTGTGGACCATGTGACCGAGTTCAACGGCTATGTGACGAGCTTCGCCCTCATCATGAACGAGGACGCCTATGAGCGCATTCCCGACGATCTGAAGCGCGTGTTCGACACCTCCGTCACCGACATCAGCGATGAGGTGGGCGCCCTTTGGGACAGCCTCAACGAACCTGGCAAGAACGCCCTCATTGAGGGAGGGGCCACCATCGTGGAGCCGTCCGAGGAGGCAATGGCCGCCTTCAAGGCTGCCGCCGACACTGTGGGCCAAAGCCTGATCGAGGCCCGTGGCGACAAGGCCGGCGAGGTGCGCGCCCTGATGCTGGAGCTTGCCGACAAGCACCGCTGAGACGGCGCCGCCGGTTCCGTTGACCGTGTCCGAAAGCCCGTTAGCGCGGCGCGTTCGCCGTGTTGTGGTTGAACCCATCATCCTCATCGCGGGCCTTGCCCTGATGGTGATGATGGGCGCCACAGTGGTGGATGTGCTAGGCCGCCACCTCTTCAACGCGCCCCTGTCAGGCGTGGTGGAGGTGGTGGAGTTCACCATGGTGTGGTGCACTTTCGCCGGCATCGCGGCGGCCGCGTTCCTGGGCGCACACATCGCAGTGGATCTCATCGACACTGTGGCGGGGCCGTCCCTTTCTGCCGCCGTCCACGTTCTGGCAGGGCTTTGCGCAACGGGGGTGATGGGCGTTCTTGCGTGGCTCTCCTGGCGGGAGCTTCTTGACGCCATCGACTGGGGCGACACCACCGTCGACCTTGGCATCCCCCACACACTCTACTGGACAGCCATTTTTGCAGGCTTTGCCCTTGGCGCCGTCCTGTGGGGCGCCCGCGTTCTCCTGGTGCGTGAGCGTGGGGCGTGAGGGAGAGCCGATGACGGGGAGGGGGTGGGCGTGAGCCCTGCGCTCTGGGGCGGCATCGTCCTCCTCATCTTGTTCGTGATGGTGGGGCTGAGACTGCCCATCGCCATCGCTCTGATGGCCGCGGGCTTCATCGGCTATGCAGGGCTCGACGGTGTGGCGCGGGCTTTCCTTGTGGCAGGCGCCATCCCCGGCGAGATGATCCGCGGCTATTCTTTCTCCGTGGTGCCTTTGTTTGTGTTGATGGGCACTGTGGCGTCGGCCGCAGGCATGTCGCGCGAACTTTACGATGCCGCGCGCAGTCTCTCCCGGCCCAAGGCGCGCGGAAGCCTTGCCACCGCCACCATCGGCGCGTGCGCTCTGTTCGGCGCCATCTGCGGCTCGTCCATTGCGACGGCCGCCACCATGACGCGGGTGTCGATCCCGCAGATGCGGGCCGCTGGTTACCGCGATGGGTTTGCAGCTGGCGCCGTTGCTGCTGGCGGCACCCTTGGCATCTTGATCCCGCCTTCGGTGATCCTCGTCATCTACGCCCTTTTGGCTGAAGAGAGCGTGCCAGCGCTTTTTGCCGCCGCCTTCATTCCGGGCCTGCTTTTGACGCTGTTTGCCATTGCCGTTGCGAAAGTCATGGCAACGCGCCCTGGCGTTGCCCCGCCACTCGCCGAAGGTGCGCCTGCGCCCCTCAAAGCCCTTGCGGCCACCTGGAAGCTCGGCTTCGTCTTCGCCCTGTCCATCGGCGGGATCTATATGGGCTGGTTCTCGCCCACAGAAGGGGCGGCTGTGGGGGCCTTTTCCACCATCGCCATTGCCTTCATCACCGGGCGGCTCAGCCTTTCGGCCTTTAAAGGGGCGGTGCGCGAGGCGGTGATCACGTCGGCAGCGTTGTTCTTCGTCTTCCTCGGGGCGCTGATGTTTGCCCGCTTCATCACACTGACGCGCCTTCCTTACACGCTTGTGGAGGTGGTTCAGGCGGCAGCCCTTCCGGCGCTCGCTGTCATCCTCCTCCTTGTCCTCACCTACATCCTCCTAGGCTGCATTCTTGAAACGGTGAGCATGATCCTCATCACCGTTCCTGTGTTTTTGCCCCTTGTGGTGGCGCTGGGCTACGATCCCATCTGGTTCGGCATCCTTGTGGTGGTGGTGGCGGAGATGGGGCTGATCACGCCGCCCATCGGCATGAACATCTTCGTCATCAGATCCCAACTGCCCGACATTGCCTTGCCGGCGATCTTTGCCGGTGTCGCCCCCTTCCTTCTGGCGCACCTGGCGCTGATCGCAGTGTTGATCGCCTGGCCCAAGCTCACCGCCTACCTGCCGCAGCTTCTCCTGTAGGCAAGGAACGGCGCCCGTGAGATGACGCGATGACTTTGAAGCGATGAGAGTGGAGAGCCCCATGGCTGAGACGACGGACGGACACGGCGCCCTTAAAGGGATCCGCGTGGTGGAACTCAGCCACATGATCATGGGCCCCTCCTGCGGCATGTTCCTGGCCTTCCTTGGCGCAGACGTCATCAAGGTGGAGCCGCCTGGCGGGGACAAGACGCGCGATCTGACGGGGATGGGGCGGGGCTTCTTCCCCACCTTCAATCGCGGCAAGCGCTCCGTTCAGCTGGACCTGAAGTCCCCTGAAGGGCGCCGTGCCCTCGAAGCGCTCCTGTCCACCGCTGATGTGCTGGTGGAGAATTTTCGCGATTCCTCGCTGGAAGCCATGGGCCTTGCGCCTGACCAGCTGCGCGCACGCTACCCGAACCTCATCGTCGTCTCCTGCAAAGGCTTCCTGGAAGGCCCTTACGAGACGCGCCCCGCCCTTGACGAGGTGGTCCAGATGATGACCGGCATGGCCCACATGACAGGCCCCACAGGCCGCCCGTTGCGCATCGGCTCTTCCGCCAATGACATTATGGCGGGCCTTTTCGGTGCCTTCGCGGTGCTGGCTGAGTTGTTGAAGGCGGAGCGGTTCGGCGGGAAGGAGGGGCGGGGCGCTGCCATCCGCGTGGGGCTGTTTGAAAACTGCCTTCTCCTCGTTGCGCAGCACATGGTGCAGTTCGCCGTTGAGGGCACAGAGGCGCCGCCGATGCCTGAGCGCGCCTTCTCCTGGGCCGTCTATGACATCTTCAAAACCCGCGACAACCGGCAGGTGTTCGTCGGCGCGGTGACGGAGAACCAGTGGCGGACCCTGTGCCGCCTTCTCGATCTGCCAGAACTCCTGAACGATCCGTCCTTGCAAACCCGTATGGAGCAAATCGAGGCGCGGGCGCGCACCATTCCCATTGTCGGCGAGGCCATCGCCGAGAGGGACTTTGCCGACGTGGTGGGCGCCCTTCAGGACGCAGGCCTTCCTTTCTCCCCCATTGCCCGCCCGATAGAAATGTACGACGACCCCCAGGCCAACTATCCCGGCCGCATGCCCACGACCATGATGGACGATGGCGAGAGCTTCACCGCCCCAGCCCTTCCCTATGAGGTGGACGGTGAGAAGGTGACCCCCTCCCGCGTCGACCTTCCAGGCATCGGCGCCGACACGGACGCCGTGCTCGACAGCCTTCAGATCCCCGCTGAGGACAAACTGGCCGCCTCAGGCAAAACAAAGGCGCCCGCCCAATGACCGCCCTTGCCGACGTCTACCCCAAGGACCGCATCACGCTGCGCGAGGTGGGCCTGCGCGATGGTCTTCAATTGGTGAAGACCTGGCCCGACACCGACGACAAGCTCCTGTGGCTGTCACGAGAGGCTGCCGCAGGGGTCGCCCATTTCGAGGTGGGCTCGTTCTTGCCCGTCAAAACCATGCCGCAGTTCGCTGACGTGCGCGTCCTGATCGAGAAGGCCCGCGACCTTGGCGTCCACGCCGCTGCCTTGGCGTTGAACGAGCGCGGGGCGGACGATGCCATCGCCTCCCTGGTGCCTGAACTCGTCTGCGTGGTGTCCGCC
Organism: Pseudomonadota bacterium; assembly: GCA_039182345.1. Taxonomy (GTDB): domain Bacteria; phylum Pseudomonadota; class Alphaproteobacteria; order Rhizobiales; family Amorphaceae; genus Acuticoccus. The sequence continues at coordinate 3,219 of JBCDCF010000100.1, read as the reverse complement.
ACGGACGCCCACTCTGAAGCCAACATGCGCCGCTCGCGCAAGGCAGCCGTTACACTGGTGGGCTCCACGGCTGACAAGGCGGCAGCCGCACCCCACAAGCCCCTCGTCCATGTGGGCCTGTCGGTGGCCTTCGGCTGCCCCCTTGCAGGGGACGTTCCTGCCGGCGACGTCATCGCCCTTGCGGAAGACTGCCTTGAGGCGGGCGCCGATATGGTGAGCCTTGCCGACACGGTGGGCTTTGCAGGCCCCGCCCAGGTGGCGGCCTTGTCGGAGGCGCTTGAAAAGCGTGTGGCAGGCCGCCCCTTCGGCGTCCACCTTCACGACACACGCGGGATGGGGATTGCCAATGCCGCAGCGGCGCTGTCGGCAGGGGCCTCGGTGCTCGACGGCTCCCTCGGCGGGCTCGGCGGCTGCCCCCACGCCCCTGGGGCCAGCGGCAACGTCGTCTTCGAGGACCTTGTGTTTTTGTGCGAGCGCATGGGGTTTGCGACGGGGATTGACCTTCAGGCCCTCGCCCACGCCCGCGAGGTGGCTGTGGGCGCCATGCCTGGCGAGCCCTTCGTCGGCGCGCTCGCCAAAGTGGGCCCGCCCAAGATTGCCTGGCGTGCGGGTGCCACTGCCGCCCAGGCCATGCCATAACCCACCAAAACGGGAGGAAACCATGAAACGATTCGTTGCCGCGGCCGCCGCTTTCGGCGCCGCCGTAGCCCTTGCGCCCCAAAGCGCCTTTGCCGCTGAGGAGATGCGCTGCAGCCACCAGCTGCCGCCCGCCCACCACATCGCCAAGGTGATCGACCGCTGGGCCGAAGAGGTGGAAAAGGCCTCGGACGGTGAGATCGACGTTCAGATCTTCGGCGCCAACAGCCTTGTGGGCGCGCGCGAAAACATCGTCTCCGTCGCAAAGGGCGACATTGAGTGCGCGTTCTCGGTGAACTTCCAGTGGGGCAGGACGCTCCCCATCATGAACGTCACCATCGCCCCGTTCGCCTTCTCCAGCATCGACCTTTGGCGCCAGTGGCCTGAATCGGAAGCGGCGGGCTTTTTGTCCGAAAAGCTCCTGGAAAAGGGCGTGCGCAACACCGTGTGGCTGTTCACCACCAACACCAGCGTGTTCACCGCCAACGGCAAACTCCTCAACACGCCCGAAGCCTTCAACGGCATGAAGATCCGCGGCCTTGCCCCGTCCTTCAACGCCTCGTTGGAAGCATTGGGGGCAGCGCCCGTCTCCATGTCAGGCTCTGAGGTCTACCAGGCCCTTGCGACGGGCGTCATCGACGGGGGGCTGACGGATGTGGCCGCTGCCGTATCGCGCAAGTATTTTGAGGTGCAGGACCATTTCCTGGTGCTGCCCATCATCAGCGTCTATTTCCACGGCTACCTGAACCCGTCCTGGTATGACGGCCTGTCAGACACCGCGAAGGCCGCCCTCGATGACGCCGGCAAAAAGGCCGCTGGCTGGGCCATCGATGCCTCCATCGAGGCCGCATCCGCCGCCCCCGATGAGCTGCGCTCCCACGGTGTGACTGTGGAATGGTCCACAGAAGAGCAGAACTCTGCCCTCGAACAGGTGATGCGCCCTGCCTTCGACAAAGCCTTTGCCAATGACGAAGACAGCCAAAAGCTGATCGAGCTGTTGGGGAAAATGTGACCTGACAGCGCCCACCATGGCGTCCGCCATCGGCCTTGCGGTCCGCGCGCTTGTGTGGACCGCGGGGGCCATTGCCACACTGTTGCTTCTGTCATCGCTCGTCATCACCGTCTACGCGGTGGTGATGCGCTACGTCTTCAACGCCCCGTTGCTATGGAGCGATGAGTTGACCGGCTACCTCCTCGTCGCGCTCGTCATGCTGGGGGCTGCGGAGGCGTACCGGAAGGGCGACCACATCGGCGTTGACCTTCTCAGCAGCAAGGCAAAGGGCGGCCTGAAGCGCCTTCTTGCAGGCTTTGCCCATGTGGCTGTCCTGGCGGTTTCGGTGGTGATTGGCTACAGCGCGTGGGAATCGGTCCTTTTCGCCCGCGCGTTCGGCTCCTTCTCCCCAGGCGCTTTGGAGATTGAAACCTGGATCCCCCAGGCACCGATGATCCTCGGCGCTGCCCTTTTGGGCGTGACCGCGCTTGCAAGGCTCCTTGGCCTGTTGAAGGCCCCTGACGCCCCATGATGATGCTCATCGTCTTTGCGGGGCTGATCGCGCTCCTCCTCACGGGCATTCCGATTTTTGCCGCGCTGGGGCTTGCGGCAACAGCGATCCTCTTTTTGGCGGAAGGGTCCATCGGCAGCGTTGCCGACACCGTCTTTGCCCACCTCAACAAGCCTGTGCTGACGACAATTCCTTTGTTCGTCTTCATGGCGCACGTGATGATCCGCGCAAAGGTGATCGACGACCTTTACGACATGGCCCATACGCTGATCGGCCATGTGCGCGGTGGCCTTGGTATGGCAACGGTCCTGTCGTGCACGGTGTTTGCCGCCATCTCGGGCTCGTCCGTTGCGACGGCCCTGTCCATCGGCTCCACGGCCATCCCGCAAATGCGCCGCTTCGGCTATCCTGAGCGCCACGCTTTGGGGGTGGTGGCGGCCGGCGGGACGCTCGGCATCCTGATCCCGCCGTCGGGGCCGATGATCCTTTGTGCCATCGTCTCTGAGGTCTCCATCGGCGCCCTTTTCCTGGCAGGGATCGTGCCGGGACTGCTGCTTGCCACAGTGTTTTGCCTGTTTTGCATGGTGCAGGCCCGGGGCGAGACCCACGGGCGCGTCGCCTGGGCGGGTTTTCGTGCCGCCTGGAAGGCGGTGGGCCGGTCCATCTGGGCGGTGATGACGCCGCCTGTGGTGTTGGGCGGCATCTATTTCGGCATCTTTACCGCCACTGAGGCGGCGGCCGCAGGCTCCATCTACGCCCTGTTCGTGGCGGTGGTGATCTACAGGAATTTCGGCTTCAAGGACCTTTACGAATGCGCTTATGCGGCCATGCGCACCTCGCTGATGGTGTTCATGATCATCGCCGGGGCGGCCATGTTCGGCCATGCCATCACCATCATCCGCCTTCCTGTGGGGGTAACGGAGGCGGTGACGGCACTGGGTCTGTCGCCGCTCGGTTTCATCATCGTGGTGATGGCGCTGATCTTCGTGATGGGCATGTTTTTCGAGGCGATCGCCATCATCTTGATCACGACGCCCATCCTGCTGCCGACGATGATCGCCCTCGACATCAACCTTGTCTG
>JBCDCF010000099.1:0-9283 GCA_039182345.1 Pseudomonadota bacterium | reverse complement strand
GTCACCGTAGATAAAGAACGAAACCTTGCTTGCAGCGCCAGCGTAAATGGTTTCACTGCGATTGTTGCCAATGATGTAGTCATCGCCACTGAGGCCAAATATCTCTCTAACATAATTCGGGGATTCGATTACATCGTCTCGAAGGGTCCCGACGGTGATCCGAGGGTCGGCCATGCTTATGTGCTCCATAAAATGCAACGCTAACGGGCGGACAAAAACACAAGTATTGAGTTACCGCAAGAGTGAAATAGCCCCTTTTCTGACTCTATTCCTTACAATTTCTTCAGTATTCTAACACCTAAAGATTGAATAAACTTCACTTATGATCGAATGTGTCATTTATTATGCTATATATAACATCTCATATTGTTACAGCGCCTTCATGTTGCCATCTTGAATTGTGTAATGATCTAAAATTGTAGTCTATCTTCACTATGCAATCGCACCCAGGACATGATTGGATGCGATGGAAATTAAGCTAAACTGCACCTGAGTAGGGCACCTCGACCGTCGCAATGGCGGATGCATCAGACACGGTGATGTACAGCGTTCGGTTGTTCACGCCGCCGAAGACCAAATTCGTCACACTTTTACCAATGTGCTGACAATCAATTGTCATTATGGGTTCGCCCTCAGAATCGAAGACGAAGACGCGGCCCTTGCTGGCGTGGGCCACGTAGAGGTTGCCGTTCTCGTCCAAAGCAAGGCCGTCGGGGCCGCTCACACCGGCCGGAAGGCGGGCAAAAACACCAACCTTTGAAACGCCTTCGGGAAAAAGCGGCAGCCGCCAGACCTCGCATGCGCGGGTCATTGCGACAAAAAGGACACGCTCGTCGCGGCTGAGGACGAGGCCGTTGGGGCTCGGCGCCGTGCCGATCAGACGCTCCGCCCGGGTGCCATCGGGCGAAACGCGATAAACCCTGCCCGTGGGGTCATGCAGCCCGGTCTGCCCCTGGTCGGTGAAGTAGAGCGTGCCGTCGCTGCCAAAAACCAGGTCATTGCATCCCTTGAAGCTTTCGCTGCGCAGCGTGGTCAGAAGGTCCGAAGGTGTGCTGGCGCCAGGCTTCAGGTGGAGGATGCCGCGACGATAGTCGGCAATGGCAAACCCGCCGCGCGGGTGGCGCCGCATGCCGTTGGGCCAGCCATCGTACTGGGTGAGAAGGCTCATGCGGCCCGACCCGTCCACGCGGAATATTCGGCCGTAAGGAATATCCACCACATGAAGCGTGCCGTCCTCGGCAATGGTCGGCCCCTCCAGAAAGCTCGCCACAGCCTCACCAGGCTTGTTGGCATCCACCCATTGGGAAGGCGTCTCGACGGAGCGGTAGGCCTCAGGCAGTTCGGCAAACAGTTCAGCGCGAAGGGTTGTCACCGACATCGGCGCTCTCCTTGATTGGTATCTTGGCAAGTTTAGGGGGATTGACCGCAAAGGCCGAACACAGAACCGAGACGGCTGAGACAGGCGCCACAGATAGAGGCGGCCACGTCATCATCTCATCAGCGTGACGAAGCCGAACGGATGGCGCGCTAATCGGCGACCGCGGGCCGCGCGCGAACGGACGCCATGCGCCGCTCAGCGACAATCACCACAATGATTGCAACGGCGACCGCCTGCACGCGCCAATCCACCGTGACCGCCCCCACAGCGCCCGCGGCCAAGGCAAGCCTGCGCAAAGGATCCAGCGGAACAAACAGATAGCCAATGTGTGCCGCGTTGAAGGCGACGATTGCCAGCAACAGCGCCGCCAGCGTCGCGATGGTCAAAGGCAGCCCCTCCCAGGACACGGAGTCCAGGAAGATCTCGGGGTGGTAGATCCACACGATGGGGAGTGCGAAGCCGACCGCGCACAGCCGCAGCGCCTCCTTGGCAATCACCAAAGGCGGCGCTTTGGCAATGGCTGCTGCCGCAAAGACTGCCAGTGCCACAGGCGGCGTGATGGCCGACAACACCGCATAGTAAAAGACGAAAAAGTGGCTCTGCAGGAGGCTGACGCCGAGGGACACAAGGGAAGGCCCAGCCACGAACACCACCATCAGGTAGGACGCCGCCGTCGGCAGCCCCATCCCAAGAACGATGGAACAGATGGCTGCCAAGATCAGCGCCATGAAGAGATCGCCCGAACCCACCGACACGATGAGCTGGTTCAGCTTCACCCCAAGCCCGGTCGAGGTCACCGCACCGATCACAATGCCGATGGCGGCACAGGCGATCAAAACCGGCAAACCGTCCCGCCCCGCCTCCACAACGAAGCGAGCCACGTCGCGAAGGCCGAGCCTTGTGGAGCGTGCCACCATGGCTGTCCCCAAGGCGACCGCTGCCGCCGACAGGCCCGCATAGGTGGGCGAGTAGCCCGAAAACAGCATCACCAGCAGCGTCGTGAAGGCAAACAGCAACACCATGGATTGGGCGCGTCTTTGTCCTGTCCACCCGCCAGGGTCGGCCGCGCCGTCAGGGGAGATGCCGAGCCGCCCCGCTTCAAGAGCCACCGCAACAGACAGGGAGAAGATGAAGAGCGCCGCAGGCACAATGGCGATCAGCATAATGGTGGCGTAAGGCACCCCCGTCAGCTCCGACATGATGAACGCCCCCACCCCCATGATCGGCGGCATGATCTGCCCCACACAGGAGGACGTGGCCTCGACCCCGCCGGCAAAGGCGGGCCTGTAGCCGGCCCGCTTCATCAACGGGATGGTCAAGATCCCCGTGGAGGAGACATTGGCGGGCGGTGAGCCGTTGATGGAGCCGAACAGTGTGGAGGCGACAATGGCGCCCTGGGCAGGGCCTGAGCGCATCCCCCGCGTCAACCGTGCGGCGATGAAGTTGAAAAAGTCCCCCGCACCCGACACGCGAATGGCAGCGCCGAGGATGACAAAGGCAAGCACCACGTCCACCACCGCCCCCAGCGCGACGCCGAAAATGCCCTGGTAGGAGTAGGCGACCTCAAGCACCCCTTCCAAAGGCATGGGCCTGTGTTGCAGGACGCCAGGCATCAGGTGGCCGAAGAGGAGGTAAACGAGCGCTGCGGCCACCACCAGGACCAGCGCCATCCCCTCCACCCGCCGTGCCGCTTCCACCACAATCGCCGTGCCGACCGCATAGCAGATGAGGTCGTGGGTGTTGGGGATCCCTTCGCGGAAAGCAGCAATGTCGTGATAGTTGGTGAGGTAGTAGGCGCCCGTGCCAACGGCCGCCACAATCATCAACACCGAGAGGACGAGGTCGAGGCCGGAGCGCCGCCCCTCACCAGACGGCGGCAGGCCTTTGCGCAGGCAAAAAACGGCGACGAGGCCGAGGGTCAGCGCCGTGCCGTATTGGGCTTCGGCAGGCAGTTTGCCGAAAACCGTTGTGAAGGCGATGAAGCCTGCAAGGCCCACACACGCCGCCTCGCCGAGCCGAGTGAGCGCCGCCTCGGCCATTCCCAGCCGGGGTGGCGATCCATCCGCCATCGCCACGTCCTCGTCCGCCAGTGGGCGCTGCTACATCACGCCGATTTCGCGATAGTAGCGTTCCGCTCCCGGGTGGATGGGTGCCGACAAGGCCTCAAGCGCCCCTTCCATGGTGATGAGCGCTAAGGCGGGGCTCAGACCATTCACCTCGGCGATGTTGTCCCAAAAGGTTTTTGTGAGGGTGTAGGCGGTCTCTTCGGGCATGTCGTTGCGGACCACCATCATGAACGGGAAGGTCCAGAAATACTCGAACTCGTCCGCCGCGACACGACCGCCATAGGCCTCGTCGATCACCGCCTTGGGCACCTTCTGGAAGACGTAGTATTCGCCATTGGTGACGGACTGGCGGAACTCTTCCAGCTTTTCAGGGTCGGGGGAGACGAACGTCAGATCCATCCGACGTGAGGCATTGTCCACTGCCGCATGGGGCACGCCGCCCCACACCAAAGTGGCGTCCATGGTGCCGTTGGCCATCTGCTCCAACGCGGGGGCGTATTTCAGGTACTGACCGTCCGCATCGCCCGACTCAAGGTCGACCCCGTGGCTCTTGAAAAGGGCCGTCGTCACGCGGCCGGCGTTGCCGCCGGGGCGGCCGATGGCCAGCGTCTTGCCGGCAAACTCGGGGATGGAGCCCACCTCTGAGTCCGCGCGCGCCACGTACTGGGCAGCGCTCGTGGTGATGGCAAAAAGGACGCTCATGTCCTTATAGGCGTCCACCAGGCGGTCGGGGTCTTGCTCGAACTTGCCGCCTTTTTCGGTTGCGTCTTTATAATGAGGGGCGCCGATGGCAACGATGTCCGCCTGGCCGCTCGCCACCTGGCGCAGGCCCTTCACCGAGCCATTGTCCACGACGGCCATGGTGAGCCCGGTGTCCTTCGCCTTCAACAGGTTCGACCAGGCCACCGCCATTTGGTAATCCTGCGTGGTCGGACCGACGGCGCTGAACACAATGTCGCTCGCGACTGCATGCCCGCTGACGGCCACAAGAACACCCGCCGCGGCAAACGCCTTACCCCATGCCTTCATCGTCCCTCCCCGGCCGATCGCCGTTTGTCGGCGCGGCACATCGTTGCGCGACCCTCTCGCAGCCCAGGGGCCGTACGGGTCGTTCACTCGTTTCGCTCCTGTGTCCGCCGGATGGAACGCCTTGAGTTCTATCTAGCAGAACGTCATTCTATTATATGACTCTTGCGTCAAGCGCGTAAAGTGGAATCGTACCGCTCACCGGCTGGCCTGGAGGACCGATGAGCGAGCAGCGTGTGGCAGCGGTGGACCGTGCCCTCAAAATTCTGGACTGTTTCGACGGTGCGCAGGACCGCTTGTCTCTCAAGGCACTGTCGGAGAAGACGGGGCTTTATAAGAGCACCATCTTGCGCCTGTCCGGCTCCCTGGAAGCATTCGGCTACCTGAGCCGCAGCGAGGACGGCACCTTTTCCCTCGGCCCCACCTTGTGGCGGCTGGGCTCGCTCTATCGCAGGCGCTTCGACTTTGCCGAACGGGTTCGCCCGGTCCTGCGCGCCTTGTCGGAGGAGACTGCGGAGACGGCGTCCTTTTATGTGCGCGACGGCGACAGACGGGTTTGCCTGTTCCGCCACAACGGCCCCCAGACCATTCGCCACCATCTGGACGAAGGGGTGCATTTTCCCCTCGACCAGGGTGCGGCCGGCCATGTGATCCGCGCCCACACAGAGCCCTCAGACGAAACGAGCGCGCCGGTGCGGCAGACGGGCCATGCCACCTCCCTTGGCGAGCGCGACCCCGACACAGCATCCATCGCAGTCCCCGTGTTCGGCGCGGACAAGCGCTTCGTGGGCGCGTTGGTGGTTTCGGGCCTGCGATCGCGTCTCGACGAAGTGGCGCGGGACAAGGCAACCGAAATTGCCAAGGGCTACGCCGAGCGTCTCGGCCCCTCGCTCATTGCCGGCTGAGGCGGCTCCACCGGCTCCGCCTCCCCTGGGGTGGCCAGGACACCGTCCTTCACGAGGGCTTCGATGGCCGCATCGTCCCAGCCCACGGAGGCGGCCACCTCGCTCGTGTGCTCGCCCGTTTTTGGGATGTCGCGGCGCACACCTGGCCGCCAATCGTCCAGCATCAAGGGGAGCTTGGGCGCAACTGTGGGAGCGCCCCCCGGCGGTGTCACCCTGCCGAACCCGCCCGACTGGGTGAGGTGCGGGTCGTCAAACAGATCCTGGGGCCTGCGGATGGGCGCAAACGGCAGGCCGAGCCGCTCGCACATGGCCATCACGTCCGCAAGGGTCATGGCCCCCAACAGGATCCTCACCTTGGGCATGAAGCGCGCGCGGGCCGCACAGCGCTGCGGATTGGTGCGCAATTCGGGGTCGTCAAGGAACGCCTGGAGGCCAAAGCTCTTGCAGAAGATCCGCCATTGTGTGTCCGACACAACGCCCACGAACACCTGGCCATCGTCGGCGGTGTCGAACACATCATAAATGGCCCAGGCCGACAGCCGCTCGGGCATCGGGTTCGCCGCCTGGCCGGTGACGGCGTACTGCACCATGTGCTGGCCGCACAGGAAGACGCAGTTCTCGTAAAGGGCGCTCGTCACCTGGCTGCCCTCGCCCGTCACATCGCGCTCGCGCAGCGCTGCAAGAATGCCGATGACGCCGAACATTCCGCCCATGATGTCGTTGACCGATGCGCCTGTGCGAAGGGGTTGTCCCGTCGGCCCGGTCATGTAGGCAAGGCCCCCCATCATCTGGACCACCTCATCAAGGGCCGTGCGGTCCTCATAGGGGCCAGGCAGGAATCCCTTGGCGGAGTAGTAGACGAGGCGCGGATTGAGCGCACGCATCGCCTCATACCCAAGGCCCAGCTTGTCGAGCGCTCCGGGACGAAAATTCTCGATCAACACGTCAGCGGTCTTGATGAGATCGCGCACCAGCGCCTTGCCCTTCTCATCCTTCACATTGACCGCGATGGAGCGCTTGTTGCGGTTGAACATGGGAAAGAAGCCAGCGCCCGATCCCGTCAGCCGGCGCGTGTTGTCCCCATCGGGCGCCGGCTCCACCTTGATCACGTCGGCCCCAAGGTCGGCGAGCACCACCCCGCACGCCGGCCCCATGATCATGTGGCTGAACTCCACCACGCGGATCCCCTCAAGGGGCAAGGGCGTGGTGCGGGCCGATCGTTCCTCGTGCGTGTCCATCGCCCCTGCCCTTTCCGCTCCTTTGGGGCGACCGCATTGATCGCCATCGTGTTCCTGAGTATTTTAGAACGACGTTCTATCAGATGGAACCAGGGCATAGCGATTTTCCGCCCCTGGTCAGCGATACCAAGGGGGTGAGCGTGGCCAAACCTGCAATTCTTGTGAGCGAGGTGGGCCCGCGGGACGGGTTGCAGATGGCCAAGTCCATCATGCCGACTGAGGCGAAGAAACGCTGGATCAAGGCGGCCTTCGAGGCCGGCGTGCGGGAAATCGAGGTTTGCTCCTTCGTGCCGCCGAAGCTTGTGCCTGCCATGGCGGACGCCGGCGAGGTGACCCGCTTTGCCGCCACATTGGAGGGCCTCACCGTCGCCGTCCTTGCCCCCAACGCCAAAGGCGCTGAGGCGGCAATTGCGGCGGGGGCACACAAAATCACCGTGCCCATCTCCGTCAGCGCCACCCACAACAAGGCCAACGTCAACCGCACACCGGCCGAAAGCGTTGAGGAGATTGCCCGCATCTGCGCCCTTCGCGATGGTGTGCCCGCAGACAGGCGGCCTGTGGTGGAAGGGGGCCTTTCAACGGTTTTCGGCTGCACCATGGAGGGCGAGGTGCCTGAGCGGAACGTTCTTGCCCTTTCCACCGCGCTGGTGAAGGCGGGGGTGGACGAGGTGGGGCTTGCCGACACCACAGGCATGGCCAACCCGCACAGCATCAAGCGCATCTTCAAGGCGGTGCGGGCGGAAATCGGCGCCGAGAAGCTTTCAGGCGCCCACCTTCACAACACTTACGGGCTCGGCCTTGCCAACGCTCTTGCCGCGCTGGAGGTGGACGTCACCACCCTCGACAGCTCCTTGGCCGGCCTTGGCGGCTGCCCCTTCGCGCCTGGCGCCTCAGGCAACATCGTGACGGAAGACCTTGTCTACATGCTCCACCAGATGGGCCTGTCGACGGGGATCGACCTTGAGGGCGTCATTGCCACACGGGCCATCCTGGCCGAGGCCATGCCGGCTGAACTCCTTTATGGCTTTGTGGCGGAGATGGGTGCCACCCGCGGTGGGCGCTCCATGGAAAAGGTGGCTGCCCTCTAGCGCCCTTGCCACTCAGGTTGGATCACCCTGAGTGGATCGTGCGCCAGGCCGTGGACCGATTAACAGGGCCGCCTTGCGCCAGATCAAGGAATGGCCCCTCGCGCCGGGCGACCTTTCGGTGGACGGAGGGCTCCCATGCGCATTGCACTCATCCACCCGAACTACCATTCAGGCGGCGCTGAGATTGCCGGCAACTGGCCACCGGCTTGGGTGGCGTACCTGGCAGGCCACCTCAAGGATGCCGGCTACAGCGACATCCACTTCATCGACGCCATGACCAACCACCTCAGCGCCGACGAGATCCGCGCGCGGCTGGAAGAGTTGCAGCCCGATGTGGTGGGGACGACGGCCATCACGCCCTCCATCTACGAGGCGGAAAACGTCTTGAAGATCGCTCAGGAGGTGGTGCCTGACGCTGTGCGCGTGCTTGGCGGCATCCATGCCACCTTCATGTACAAGCAGGTCCTGTCGGAGGCACCCCAGGTGGATGTCATCGTGCGGGGCGAGGGCGAAGAGATCTTCCTTGAGCTGATCGAGGCGATCCACCTTGGCCACTGGCCCACAGGCCGGCGCAAGATCAAGGGCCTTGCCTTCCGCGATGGCGAGGAGATCGTCGCAACGGCCGCCGCCTCGACGGTGAAGAACCTTGATGCCATCAACCCCGATTGGACGCTGCTTGAGTGGGAGAAGTACATTTACGTCCCCCTCGGTGTGCGCGTTGCCATCCCCAACATGGCGCGGGGCTGCCCGTTCACCTGCTCGTTCTGCTCCCAATGGAAGTTCTGGCGGGACTATCGCGTGCGCGACCCCATCAAGGTGGTGGACGAGATCGAGCGTCTAGTGAACGACCATGACGTCGGCTTCTTCATCCTTGCCGACGAAGAGCCCACCATCAATCGCAAGAAATTCATCAAGTTCTGCGAAGAGCTGATCGCCCGCGGCCTGCCCGACAAGATCAAGTGGGGCATCAACACGCGTGTCACCGACATCATGCGCGACAAGGCGCTGCTGCCGCTCTATCGCCGTGCGGGCCTCGTCCACGTGTCGCTCGGCACAGAGGCCGCCGCACAGTTGAAGCTCGACACCTTCAACAAAGAGACCAAGGTGTCGGAAAACAAAGAGGCGATCCGCCTCCTGCGCGAGGCTGACATCTTCGTGGAGGCCCAGTTCATTGTCGGCCTCGACAACGAAACGCCCGAAACGCTGGAAGAAACCTATCGCATGGCGTGGGAGTGGCAGCCCGATCTTGCCAACTGGGCCATGTACACCCCCTGGCCGTTCACCCCCCTCTTCCAGGAGCTGGGCGACAAGTTGGAGATCTTCGACTTCTCCAAGTACCACTTCGTCACCCCCATCATGAAACCGCAAGCGATGGACCGCGGTGAACTTCTGGACGGGGTGATGAACAACTACCGCCGCTTTTATATGAAGAAGGCGCTGTTCCACTATCCATGGCGCGGCACGGGGTTCCGGCGGCGCTATCTTCTGGGGTGCTTATATGCCTTCCTCAAGGCGGGGTTCCAGCGGACGTTCTATGACCTGGGCAAAGCCGGGTACTGGGGTCCCCAGACCAAGAAAACGG
>JBCDCF010000098.1:0-9298 GCA_039182345.1 Pseudomonadota bacterium | reverse complement strand
GCCAGCCCCTCCACAAGCACCGAAATGTCTTCGGCCATAACCCTCCCGCGGCCGAGACTGGCGCCAGCCAGCCAGGTGGCCGCTGCGCCGACATCCAATTCGCCCGCAACGATGGTGGCGGGGAAGGAGACGTCCTGCAGGTCAACGTCGGTGAAGGTGTAGGTTTCGGGCTCGTCGGTGTCGCCGGGCCCGCCTTTGGAGGACACGGTGAGGGTGGGGATCGCCACCTGCGATGCGCTCACCGTCTCACCGCCCACCTCAGGCCCGTGGATGCTGACTTCAGGCGCTGTGAGCGTCAGCGTCCAGGGTGCCGCATCGGCTGCCTGTGCGCCGATCGTCGTTGAAATGACATAGCCCGCAAGGCCGCCAGACAGGGGCACGGTGAGCGACAGGCGCGTGTCTTTGAGAACCACACGGTCGCCGTCCACAGCTGTGCTCGACACGCTCAACGCGCCGCCGCTCTCGCTGGCCGCCCTTTGGATGGCTGTGGCCGCCGCATCGGTGGACTGCGCCCATGCGCTCGTCACCCCAAGCGCCGGCATAAGTGCCAGAGGCGCCGCCACGGCGACGGTCCTTAAGACAAGAGTATGCATCGGTTAAATTCCAGAACTTACAAAATGCAGCCCTTACATAGGCGGCCCTTTTGCCCTGTGCATCCCCGCGCGGTCGGTCAGGGACGCCACAGTGGTGGGAAAAGGCGTCGCAAGAGGTTGCGGCTTTTGTGTGGTGCTCCATTCCTAGGAATGCTCGTCAGCGCCTGAGGAGGCCGCCGTGGACATGATTGAGACCCTTCGCTTGCCGGCCAATCATGTGGACAGGCAGGTCCTCAACGATGAGGTGCATGCCCGCCCGCCCATGGAGCTGACGGCGCCGTGCCGGCTGTCCTACCTGGCGCTTGCATCAGAGGGGGTGTCGCGACGGGCCCAGCAGGCCCCGATCCTGGCATTTGCCCGCTTTTATGGGATCGATCCGCCCGCCGAAGAGGCCAACCATTACGCGGTGGACGTGGGCGGGTTTCGCCTCAAGTGGGAGCGCCACACGGAGTTTTGCCGCTACACCGTTGCCGCGCCAGGCATTGAAGGGTCGCCGTTCGAGACCCCTGCGCTGGCGCTGTTGCCGAAGGACTGGCTGGCGAGCCTTCCCGGCCGCACCGTTGTGGCAAGCCACGCCGCCATGCTCGGCCCCGGCCAGCTTGGGGATGACTATGACGTGATCTCCGACCGCTACTTCCGCGGCGAAATGCTGATCGGGGCGAAGATTGCCGGCGGCCAGGGCGTGGCGCTCACCGACCTCAGGATCCGCTCGGACGGGTTTTCCCGCTTTCTGATTGAAAACGACGCCATGACCACATGGCAGGCGGGCCGGCTGATGCAGCGCCTGTTTGAGATCGACACCTATAGGATGATGGCGCTTCTGACTTTGCCTGTGGCGCGGCGCCTCACCCCCACCTTGAGCGCATCCGAGGAGGAGCTTGCCGAGATCACCTCCGCCATGGCGGCCGCGGGGGAGGCGGACGAGCCGGCCCTTCTGGACCGCCTCACGCGCCTTGAGGCGGCCATTGAGACCACCCATTCCACGAGCCACTACCGATTCACCGCCGCCAACGCCTACCACGCCCTGGTGCAGCGGCGGATTGAGGAGTTGCGGGAGGAAAGAATCGAGGGCCTGCAAACCTTTAAGGAGTTCACCGAGAGGCGCCTTGCCCCTGCCATGGACACTTGCCGGGCCGTTGCTGCGCGCCAGGCGGCACTGTCGGAGCGGGTGGCGCGGGCGGTCTCGCTCCTGTCCACCCGCGTGGACGTTGCGCGCCAGCGGCAAAACCATGAGGTGCTTGCCGCCATGAATAAGCGCGCCGCCGTCCAGCTGCGCCTGCAGGAGACAGTGGAGGGCCTGTCCATCGCCGCGGTCACCTACTATATTGTTGGGCTGATTAGTTACGCCTCAAAAGGGCTCACATCCTTTGGCATCAGCGTGAATCCGACGCTGGTGGTGGCCCTGTCCATTCCCGTCGTCCTCGTGCTCGTGGCGCTTGGGCTCAGCAACGTGCGTAGGATGATTCCCTTCCTGCGCCGCGACGACGAATGACAGGTGATTCTGCCTATATAACAGGCACACGGCAGACCATTCGGGTGGCATTCAGCGCGGAACACGCACAATCGCGGCGATGTGTCACTCCGTTGTCATCCCTTATGCGACAATTGTGCTAGGCATCGCGTCATTGTGGTCTAGGATGGGCGTCGCCGGAATTCGTTCCTTTGGACCGGCCGCCATGAGGAAGGCGTAGGATGATCGAGAATTGGCCGGTTCTGTTGGCCTTCATCGGCGTGAGCATCCTCACCGCAACCAGCGGCGCCGTCTTCATGCCTGGCAAATGGTACAAGAACATCGCCAAGCCCTCGTGGACCCCGCCTGACTGGCTGTTCGGCCCGGCTTGGATGCTCCTGTTCGCGCTGATCGCGTTTTCCGGCTACGTCTTTTACATGTCAGCCACGCCGGAGGAGCGGTTATGGCCGCTGGTCATCTTCGGCATCCAGATGGTGTTGAACGCGGCCTGGTCGTTCCTGTTTTTTGGCAAGAAGCGCATCGACCTTGCGTTCATTGACGCGGTTTTGATGGCGCTGGCAATCGCCGCGACAATGGCTGCGTTTTATCCGGTCTCGCCGCAAGCCGCCGCCCTTCTCATCCCGTATCTTCTGTGGGTGTGCTTTGCCGCAACCTTGAATTTCGCCATACTGCGTCTGAACGCCTCGCGCCGAACAGTCGCGGAAACCTAGCGGGCAGGAAGGAGACTGGAATGCTCGACAATGACCTCATCGTTTTGATCGAGATCATCCTGATTTTCGGCGGCGTCCTGACGTTTGCCTTATGGGAGATCCGCTCAGTCCGTAAGAATAAGAAAAGTTGATCGTGGGCATAAGGTTTTTCGCCTAGAGGTTGCCGAGCCTCGGCATCCTGAATGGCAGCATGAGCCGCACAATGGGGCTCTTGAAGCGCGCCAGAGACAAACTCTCCTGAATGGCGCTGTGGCGCTCACCGAATAAGGTGGTGATGAGTTCGGTGCGCACGTAAAACGGCGTATCCTCCAACGTCCTTTGAAGCTGCGGCGGTCCGTTTTCCGACCATGCCGCACGGCGCACCCGCCACAGTGTGCGCGGCAAGTCGTGAAGGGGCGGGGGGTCGAACATCTCCGTGGTGCCGTCGGCTTTTTTCAACAACGCCAGCCGTGCATTGGCGCTGTCGCGCACCGCCGTCTCATAAAGGACGGCCGAGTTGCCGCCCCCAAGATCCACCCGCATCCAGTCCCAGTGAGCAAACGTCGCCTCAAGGGCGCGCACCCCGTAGTTCATGTCGAGGTAACCGGTACCGCGCCATTTGATGGACGGGGCGTCCATCTCCACCTCGATGGGGGCTGCAGGCGCGACAGGACGCCAAAAATGCTCCTTCGCCCCATCAAGGGGATAGACCGTCTCCGAGACGGTGTTGGGCCTTAGCCTGATGGTGCCCTTCAAAGGCCTTGGAATGGGCGCGCACGTCTCATCCACGGTGATAACGACACTGTCGCCCTCCACGCGGATGCCCGAGGCTTTGACCGAAAACCCGGTCTTATCTTGGTGGGCGCGCTTGCGGCCCCTCTCGGTCATCGCCCAGCGCTTGGGGCGGCCATAAAGGGCAACGTTCACCGCCACATGGTTCAGCGGATCGCGCCGGCCGGACCAGGCGTAGTAAGGGGAAAAGACGCTGCCGATGAAGACGATGACGGTCAGCGCGTGGCGACCGTCCTCGCTGATTCCGTCAAGGTACCACCAGATGTAACCGTCGGGCGCGACAGGGGTGTCAAACCGAAATCCTTCAAGAGGCAGGCCGCCGCCATCCGCCCCGACAGGGAGGCCATCGGCATGCCCGGCCCCGGGTGCACGCTCCCCCCCGCCAGGTAAAGGCCCTTCACCTTCGTGGTGATCGCCGGTCTCTGAAACGAGGCCGTCCACCCGTGGGAGGCCCTGCCGTAGATGGCGCCCCCCGTCGCCGGCAGCATCGCTGCGAAGTCGCTCGGGGTTGTGACCACGCTCTGGTCCAGGGTCAGGCTGATCCCGCAGCGGTCCAGCGTTTGCATCGCCTGTGTCATGCATCGGGCGATGTCCTCTTCTTGATAGTGACGTGCGTCGCCGTCGGCAGGGGCGTTCATCACAATGAGTAACCGCTGGAGCGCGTCTGGACCAGTGGGGCTGTCGGGCGCGCAGATGTAAATACTTGGCACATCACGCATACGCTTGTCTTTGAAGAGCGCATTCAGTTCGCCCTGATAATCCGGCCCGAACAGGACGCTGTGGTAAGGAAGCGGCTCTGACAGCCGCCCCACCGCACAGTGGGTCACCGCTGACAACGTGCGCGCCGAAGGTGGCACGAGGGTGGCAACGCGGGAGGCCTGGCGCCCGAAAAGGCCTGCCCCGAAGGCGGCCACATCGGCATTCACCACCACCGTGTCGGCCTCCATCAAGGTGCCGTTCACCACAACGCCTTTGGCCACACCGTCCTTGATGGCGATCTCGTCCACGTGGGAGCCTGTGGCGATGGTGCCTCCCAGACGCTCAAAACTGTCGGCGATGGCGTGGGCAAGGGCGGAGGCGCCGCCGTCGACCGCCCACACCCCGCACTGTTCCACATGGGCCACCAACATCAAGGTGGCCGGCGCCATGAACGGGGAGGAGCCGCAATAGGTGGCGTAGCGGCCGAAGAGTTGACGCAGGCGCGGATCGCGGAAGTGTCGACCCACCGCCGTCCACATGGTGCTGAACGGTTTGATTTTGCGCGCGCCGAAGGGGCCGGTTGCCCGCGCGAGTGCCATGAGATCAGGCTTAGGGGCGCGAATGAACGGCTTTTCCACCGTTTTGAACACGCTTGCTGAATCCGCGACGAAGCTGCGGTAGCCGTCAGCCTCACGAGGGCCGGCAAGGGCCGCCACGGCCTCGGCGGTCCTGTCCACGTCCTGGTAAAGGTCGAGGCGCTCGTCGGCGGACCAACGGTGGTGGGCCATCACCTCAAGGGGGGAGAGGTCCACATGGTCTTCAAGCCGGGTGCCGATCTGCTCGAACAGCCCGTCGAAGACTTCGCGCAGTGTGAGAACGGTCGGTCCTGCTGGCACCGCACGCCCGCCCACAACGATGTTGCGGGCCTTGCCACCCACGGCACTGCGCCGCTCCAGCAAGGTTGTACGCACACCGGCCGCCTGCAACGCGTGGGCAGCGCACAGTCCGCCGAACCCGGCTCCCACCACCACCGACTGGTGTGTCAACGACTTCGTCCGATGCTGATTTGACACCCCGTTTTCATCAGTCCATTTTTATCTACAGTTATTGGTGTCAACAAGAGCTTACGGTCGCTTCGCCTATGGACGTTCATGCCCGTGTCGAGAGCGCCTTGCACCGACACCTCTCCGGTCGGACTGAGCCGCCACGCTTGGGCGATGCCATCAACCATGCCGTGTTTCCAGGGGGGGCGAGGGTTCGCCCCGTGTTTGCGCTGGGCGTTGCCCTTGCCTGCGGGGACGATCGCCCTGCCGTGGCTGATGCGCTGGCCGTGGCGGTGGAGTGTCTTCACTGCGGCTCCCTCGTGCATGACGATCTTCCATGCTTCGACAATGCATCAGTGCGGCGGGGGAGGCCATCGGTCCATGCCGCGCACGGTCAAGCGCTCGCCGTGCTTGCAGGCGATTCGCTGATTGTCCTTGCCTTCCAAGTCTTGTCGGATGTGGCGGCTGAGGCTGGAGATCGACTTCCGAAACTCCTTGAAATCATTGCCACAAGTGCAGGAACGCCCGCGGGCCTGATTGGCGGTCAGGCGCTTGAGAGCGAGGATGATTGCACCTTGTCGGACTATCATGGTGCCAAGACGGGTGCGCTGTTTCGCGCCGCTGCCCTTGGTGGTGCCGTGGCCGCAGGAGGCGATGAAGCGCTGTGGGCGCGGGTGGGCGATGGCCTCGGGGCCGCCTATCAGATTGCCGATGACATTCACGATCACACCGGCGGTGACCTCACCGTCGGCAAGCCCATGGGCCAGGACAGCCGCCTTGGCCGGCCGAGCGCTGTGGAGCTTTACGGCCTCGACGGGGCGGTGAGCCGCTTGAAGCGCACGCTGTCCGACACCGTCGAGCAGCTGCCCGAAGGGGAGGGCGCTGCACCGCTGCGCCACCTCATCGGCCAGCAGACCAAACGCTTCCTTCCCAAGTCCTTGTCGACGGTCGCAGCCTGAAACACATCTACGCCCGCCTTCGCGATGGCGCTTTGGGGCTGCGCGACAGGCTGATCATGGCACCGGCCTTCCACAGGTTCGTGCTGTCCAACCCCCTGACACGCCCCATCGCACGGCAACAGACCGAGGCGCTGTTCGACACTGTCGCAGGCTTTGTCTACGCGCAGACCCTTGCGGCGATGGTGGAGCTGGACCTTTTCCGCCGCCTCGCCGAGGCCCCGCGCACCACCAAGGAACTCGCTGCCGATCTTCATCTGTCGGAGCGGGCGGTGGATACTTTGATGAGCGCAGGCGCTGCCCGCGGTCTTGTGGATCGCCGGGGCGAACGCTGGGGCCTTGGCATGAAGGGGGCTGCCATCCTCGGCCAAGGTGGGATTGCCGAGATGGTGTCCCACCATCACCACTTCTACCGTGACCTTGCCGACCCCGTCGCCCGCCTGCGCCAGGACGGCCCCACGGAGCTTGCCGGCTACTGGACCTACTCCGGCGGCGAGCGCACCGCCCGGTTCGACGCTGAGGGCTACACGTCCCTGATGGCCGCCTCACAGGCCTTCATTGCCAGTGCCGTCCTCCACAACGCACCGTTTAGAAAGGCGCGACACCTGACGGATTTGGGCGGCGGGGCAGGGGCCTTCGCCATGGCCGCACTGAAGTGTCACAAAAATCTGACAGTCACCGTTTTGGACCGGGCGGACGTCATTCCCCATGCGCAGGCGGCGCTTTCAGCGGCTGGTTTCGGCCACAGAGCCACGGTCGGTGAGGTGGATTTCTTCAAGGACGACATTTTTTCCCAAGAATCGCCCGGACCGACCGACCTCGTCTCCCTGGTGAGGATCCTCCACGACCATGACGACGAGGCTGTGGCGGCGCTCTTGAAGAATGTTGCGCGGCAAATCGGTCCTGCCCGTCTGGTTGTGGTGGAGCCCATGGCCAACCATCGCCGGCCAACCGGCCTTGATGCTTATTTTCCATGGTATTTCAATGCCATGGGGCAGGGGCGTTTCCGCTCCCCCCAAGCCCTCACGGCCTTTTTGAAGGAGGCCGGATTTCACTCTGTCACGCCCCTTCATTCCCGTAATCCCACGTTGACGAAAGTCCTCCTCGCATCTGTCCAATTTGATTGACAACCACGACTGTCAATGTAATCTGACAGCGTTGTCCAAGCGCACCACCCGATAGCGCCTTGGGCAGCACTGCAAGCGGCATGAAGCTGCGGCGAAGGTGGGAATGGAAGCGCTCGCGATCGTCCTTAATGCGCCACGCACTCTGAGCGTCGAAGCTGTCAAGCTTTGCGATCCGTCTGCGACGGACGTGGTGGTAGACGTCAAACACACCGGCATCTCAGCCGGGACCGAGCGCCTTCTCTGGGACGGTAAAATGCCGCCCTTCCCGGGCATGGGCTACCCCCTCGTGCCTGGGTACGAGACGGTTGGCCGCGTCGTGGATGCGGGGTCGACGGGATCGTTTCGCGCCGGGGACGCTGTGTTCGTTCCCGGCGCGCGATGTTACGAGGATGTGCGTCCCCTTTTCGGCGGGGCCGCCAGCTGTCTGGTGTGCGATCCTCAGCGCATCCATAAGGTCCACAGCGCCGAGCCTGAGGCGGTGCTGCTGGCCCTTGCCGCAACCGCCCATCACGCCATTGCCGTTGGCGGCGCGCCGGATCTCATTGTGGGTCACGGCGTTCTTGGCCGCCTTGTGGCGCGGATCGCCATCGCCCTCGGCAACCCCGCACCCACCGTGCACGAAATCAAAGTGTCGCGCAGCGAGGCTGAGCCTTACCCCGTCGTCCATCCCGATGAGGACGAGCGGCGCGACTACCGCGCCATCATGGATGCCAGCGGCGACCACAAGATCATCGACAAGGCGGTGACGCGCCTAGGCCATGGTGGCAGCGTTACCCTCGCAGGGTTCTACGGCGCCGAAATGACATTCGCGTTCCCGGCGGCCTTCATGAAGGAGGCGAAGATCCTGATCGCGGCCGAATGGGCGCCTGCCGATCTCACCGCCGTCCAAAGCCTTCTTGATGCCGGCACGCTGTCGCTCGGCGGCCTCATCACCCACACCGCACCGGCGCAGTCGGCACCCGACGCCTACCGCACCGCCTTCACAGACCCGGACTGCCTCAAGATGGTCCTCAACTGGGGGAGCGTTCAGTGACTGACCTCCACGACCTTAGCGCCACGAAGAGCTATGACGACCGCCTTTCCGAAGAGGCCGCCATCGAGCCCGATGCGCCGGTCGCACAGGAGGTGACGAAGGAAACGCAGATCATCGCCATCTACGGCAAAGGCGGGATCGGCAAGTCCTTCACCCTGTCGAACCTTTCTTACATGATGGCCCAGCAGGGCAAGAAGGTGCTTCTGATCGGCTGCGATCCGAAGTCCGACACCACATCCTTGCTGTTTGGCGGCAAGAGCTGCCCCACCATCATCGAGACCTCCACCAAGAAGAAGCTTGCCGGCGAAGAGGTGGAGATCGGCGACGTCTGCTTCGTGCGCGACGGCGTCTACGCCATGGAGCTGGGCGGGCCTGAAGTGGGCCGCGGGTGCGGCGGTCGCGGCATCATCCACGGCTTTGAATTGTTGGAGAAGCTCGGCTTCCACGAGTGGGATTTCGACTACGTCCTCCTCGACTTCTTGGGCGATGTTGTGTGCGGCGGCTTCGGCCTGCCCATCGCGCGGGACATGTGCCAGAAGGTCATTGTCGTCGGCTCCAACGACCTTCAGTCGCTCTACGTGGCCAACAACGTCTGCTCGGCGGTGGAGTACTTCCGCAAGCTCGGCGGCAACGTCGGCGTTGCCGGCATGGCCATCAATAAAGACGACGGCACCGGCGAAGCCCAGGCCTTTGCCGAAGCGGTTGGAATCCCGGTGCTCGCTGCCATTCCCGCTGATGAAGACATCCGCCGCAAAAGCGCGAACTACGAAATTATTGGTAAACCCGGGGGGCCCTGGGCACCGTTATTCGAAGAGCTTGCGGTCAACGTGGCTGAGGCGCCGCCCCGTCAGCCTCAGCCGTTGGATCAGGACGGTCTGCTGGGGCTGTTCAGCAG
>JBCDCF010000097.1:0-9326 GCA_039182345.1 Pseudomonadota bacterium | reverse complement strand
GCTCGCTGATCTTCGTGGTGGTGAGCCTGCAGACGGCAGCGCCCGATCCCGAACAAGTGGCCGAAACCACCTGGCTCCCGGCGCTTGCGGCGGAAGGCACGGAGGGCCTTCCCTTCTACAAGGACTATCGCTACCAGTCCGTTGCCCTGTTGGCGGCGATGGGCTTGGTCCTCGTCACCTTCTGGTAGCGCGCGTCGCACCCTGTCAGCCCGTCCCCTCAGCCACGCTTTGGGGACGGGCCGGGTCCGCGGCGGGTCTTGGTCGATTGCTCACACATTGTTCCCGTCATGCAGCAAACACGTGATCCCGTGCGCATTGCGCGCCTTGATACGGACCGGGTCTCCCTGGTCCTTGTGTGCGTTGGCACCCACGTGCCGCGGCTTCTTCATTTCGGCGGCCGGCTGCCCGATGGGCTCGATGTCCCAAGCCTGCGCCGCGTCCTGACCGCGCCGGCGCTCTCCTCGGTCCCGGACCCCCAACCCCTCTTCGACGAGCCGCCCGCACTGTCGATGTTTCCCGAACATGGCGCCGGCTTCTTCGGCCAGCCGGCGCTGCTCGGCTCCCGTCGCGGGCGGGACTTTGCCACCGTCTTCGAACTCACCGCCCTTGAGGACGATGGGCACACCCTGACCCTTGTCATGGACGATGAGGTGGCCGCGCTGTCCCTCAGGATCATCCTTGCCATTGACCCTGACAGCGATGTCCTCACCGCGCGCACCCAATTGGAAAACCGCGGGCGCGAGGCCTACGACGTGGAGTGGCTGGCCGCCCTTGCCCTCAGCCTGCCGGAGCGCTTCACCGAGGTGATGACGCTGGGCGGGCGCTGGGCGAGCGAGTTTCGCACCGACCGCTATCAGATCGCACGGCCGTGCCAGATCGAGCGGGTGAGCCGTTACGGCCGCACAGGGCATGGCAGCAACCCGTCCATTTTCATCGGCGAGGCTGGGTTCGGCGAGATGGCCGGCGAGGTGACAGGGCTACACCTTGGCTGGAGCGGCAACCACCGCGTGCTGGTGGAGGTCCGCCGCGACGGCAGCCGCCATGCCCAACTGGGCGAGTGGTATCTGCCGGGCGAAGTCTCCATCGCACCAGGGGAGACTCTCACCACCCCATCGGTGTTCGCCACCTGGTCGGACGAGGGCCTGAGCGGCCTCAGCGCCCGCTTTCACCGCCATGTGCGCGGCACCTTGTTGCCGGACCGCATGGCCGATCGACCGCGCCCCGTGGTCCTCAACACCTGGGAGGCGGTCTACTTCGACCAGGATGTGCCTACACTGAAGGCCATTGCCGATGGCGCGGCGGCCATAGGCGTGGAGCGTTTCGTTCTGGATGACGGCTGGTTTGAAGGCCGCGACGATGCCAACACCAGCCTTGGCGACTGGACCGTCGACGGCCGCAAGTTTCCGCACGGCCTGTCGCCCATCATCGACCATGTGAACGGCCTTGGCATGGCATTCGGCCTGTGGGTCGAGCCTGAAATGGTGAGCCCCGACAGTGCGCTCTATGCCGCCCATCCTGAGTGGGCCATGCACGTTGAGGGCCGTGCGCGCCCCACCCATCGCCAGCAGCTGGTGCTCGACCTCACCATCGAGGCGGTCGCAAACACCATCTTCGAGGCCCTCGACAGCCTTTTGACCCAATACAACATCGCGTTCCTGAAGTGGGACCACAACCGCGACCTTGCCCCCGCCGCATCCGCAGGCGTCCCCGTGGCGCGGCGGCAGACGCTGGCGTTCTACGCGCTTGTGGACCGTTTGCGGGCAGCGCACCCGTCGGTGGAGATTGAAAGCTGCGCATCAGGCGGCGCCCGCATCGACTATGGCGTGATGACACGGGCGGAGCGGTTCTGGCCCAGCGACAACAACGATGCCGTGGAACGGGTCGGCATCCAGCGGGGGGTCAGCCTCCTGTTTCCGCTGGAGGTGATTGGCGCGCATATTGGCGCGGTGCCGAGCCATCAGACCGGCCGGTCGCCCAGCTTATGCTTTCGCGCCCGCATTGCCCTTTTCGGCCACTTTGGCCTTGAGCTTGATCCCCGCCACCTGACCGCCCGCGAGGTGGAGGAGGTGTCCGCCCATGTGGCGGTTTACAAGCGCTATCGCTCGCTCCTCCACACAGGCCGCCTCATCCGCTTTGACCTTGGCGATCCTGGTGGCGGCGGGCAGATCGTTGTGACCGAGGATGGCAGCGAGGCCCTCGCCCAACTGGTGCGCCTGGACCAGGCCCCGTTCGCCCACAGCCCGCCCGTGCGCTTGCCTGGGTTGGAGAGCAACGCGCGCTACCGCCTCACCCTGGTGGAACCGTGGCCCCAGCCAGCGGCAAGCTACTTGGCCAACGAAAGGGCCTGGCGCGACCAGCCTGTGGTGGATGGCGAAGCGTTGATGCGCATTGGCCTGCGTCTGCCCCTCGCGCTCCCCGAAACGGCCTGGCTCCTCCACCTTCAACGCCTTTAGAGCACCTTCCCGCCACGCGGACGCAGGGCTTGTAAAAGGCCGCTCTACTGCGCGGTGATCGTAATGTTGAGGCGTGAGACGGCGGACCCACCGGCGCTTTGTTCCAGGTCGACCATGGCGACGGGAGTGTCCGGCCGGGCCTCGATGCGGATCGACTGAGGGTCGAGCAGGAACGTGCGCACCGCATCCGCCGCTTGTTCCACAGCGTCGGTATCCTCCACAGCGCCCAAAAACCCGGGAGTTGCCGCGGCCATCACGTCGGCAAACACGTCTTGCCGCAGTCCCAAGCAGTGCGCCAAGAACGCCACAAGGGTCTGACCACCCCCAGCGTCTTCATACTGCATGGAAAACCCTGCGATCGCGATCCTCCCCGCCTCCCCCGTGAGCGGCTGGTCCTGGTCCACCTGGCGCACGAACTCGAGCCAGCTGGCATCATCGACCCCGCTTGCCTGAAACGTGAGGGTTAGCGTCCCGAGGTTTGTGAAGTCGGCCCGCAGTTCATCAAGGCTCAATATCTTGGCCGCCTCATCATAGGAGGCAATGAGGCGCATATCGCCGGTCAGGGGAATGAGCGAGGCATCCGCCAAAGTTTGAACGGTCTGCGGGTCAATCGGGACCATTGGTTTGATGACAACATCCGGCAGGTCCACCTCTAAACGCATCGCACCATCACCTTGAGGCGTGGCGCGCGTGTGCGTGCGTGGCATCACGATGCCGATCCCCAAAAATGTCGCGAAGACGTCTTCGGCCACCGACTCGGCTCTGGCATGAAAGTATGGACCAATAGGACCGCCCGCGGCCAAGCTTTCCGGTGAGTAGCGGACATTGGTATCCGTCACTTGCCCGAAACCGTAGGTCATCGTCCCGCCCTCGGCATCAATGGTGGTCTGCTCGTAGGGTCCCCAACGGACCGAATCTGCCACAAGGACGTCGCCGTCCATGCGCCCGTTGACGATCTCGATGCTGTCGACGGTGTAGCGGTCGTCCACATCCCGCGCGCGGACCTCAACATCGCGCACCAGGACGCGGTCATCGCCAACGTCGATGTCGCCGACACTGACCACCTCATCGCGCCAGTTCGACAGCGCGGCCAGCATGCCGTCGGCAACTGCATTGCCCGTGGTGTCGAACGCACGGGCCGGCACCGTCAGAATCAAAAGGCCGAGCGCCAACGTGGTGAAAAGGCGGACTGACATCATTCATTCCTTTGTAAAAACATCCGCTCGGGGAACGCGGGCCGGCCCACAATGTTCGCGGCCTGGACGGCCGGCATCGTCCCAAACGGTGCCCCGGGGGCGGAGCGAACCAACACCACAATTGGTGCACAACTCTTGCGGCGTCACGGGGCAGAAGGTGGCATTGTCGCGCCGGCTCTCCTGCGCCGCGGGGGCGTGGGAGAACGAACGCACGAAGGGAACACGTCAATGCAAGCACTGAACCCTGAACGCCGCAGGACGGCCAAGGACTTTCCCCAAGAACTCCTCGACCTTTACGACTATTACGCCCATGGCCGCCTCACCAAGCGCGAGTTCTTGGACAAGGCGGCAAAGTTTGCCGTCGGCGGGGTGACGGCGGCCATGCTCCTCCACCAACTGTCGCCGAACTACGCCTTCGCGCAGCAGGTGGCCGAGGACGATGCCGACATCTCCACTCAGACCATCACCTACGAATCTCCCAACGGGCACGGCAGCATCAACGCCTATCTCGTCACTCCGAATGGGGTGGAGACGCCCATGCCCGCCGTCCTCGTCATCCACGAGAACCGTGGCCTCAACCCCTACATCCGCGATGTGGCGCGGCGGATGGGCAAGGCCGGTTTCATGGCGCTCGCCCCTGACGGTCTCACCCCCCTCGGCGGTTATCCAGGCACCGATGACGAGGGGCGGGAGATGCAGCGTTCACTGGACCGGGAAAAGCTGATGAACGACTTCTTCGCCGCCTTTGAGTATCTGCACGCACGCGACGATACCACCAAGGTGGGCGCCGTCGGCTTTTGCTATGGCGGCGGCGTGGTGAACGCCATTGCCGTGGCCTACCCCGAGCTTGGCGCCGGCGTCCCCTTCTACGGTCGCCAACCTGCTGCGGACAGTGTGGCGGAGATCGAAGCGCCGCTCCTCATCATCTATGGCGAGCTCGATGAGCGCATCAATGCGGGCTGGCCGGCCTATAAAGATGCGCTGGACGCTGCCGGCACCAACTACCGGATGGAGATGTTTCCTGGCGTCAACCACGGCTTCCACAACGACACGACGCCCCGCTACGACGAAGAGGCCGCCAAGCGCGCAGAAGAAATGACGGTCGCCTTCTTCAAAGAGCATCTGGGCTGACGCCAACGGGCCCATGCCCCAACCATTGCCGGCCTGGCCCTCGCAGGTCGGGCCGGCATCCCCACCTCGGGCGCTTCCCCAGTCTGCAGCCTAAAGGATCGGGGCGAACAGGCGGGCGAACGGCGCACCGAGGCGCACCAAACGGTTGGGGAGTTTGTTTAAAGGCGTGTCATGCCGGCGGCTTTTCGCCATGTCGGCTTCGAGCATCTCCGCAACGTCATTCACCACGGCGCGATCGAACATGATTGCCGTTACCTCGAAGTTGAGGCGGCAGGAGCGGTTGTCGAGATTGATGCTGCCGATGGAGGCAAACGTGTCGTCCACCAGCACCACCTTCTGGTGCATGAACCCTTCGCTGTAGCGCAGGATCGTCACGCCGGCCGCACGCACCTCATCGAAGTAGGCAAAGGCGGCAAGCCAGACCAGAAGATGGTCCCGCGCATCAGGCACCACAATGCGCACGTCCACCCCCCGCAGCGCGGCAAGTTGGAGGGCCGCGATGATGGCCCCGTCGGGCACGAAGTAAGGTGAGGCAATAAAAATCCTGTGCTTGGCCGCATCGATGGCATTGAGAAAGTAAAGGGTGCCCGTCTCCACATCGTCGGCCGGGCCGCTTGCCAAGACGAGGGCGTTCACATCTGCCGCCGCCCTGTCAGGCAACCATTGCAGGGACAGCTGTTCTTCGGTGCACCAATACCAGTCCTCCAGGAAGACCAGTTGGAGCTGTGCCACCACTGGACCCTCAAGGCGCACATGGGTGTCCCGCCAAGGGGTCAATCGTTTGTCGCCGCCCAAGTATTCATCGCCCACATTGTGCCCGCCGACGAAGCCCACCTGACCGTCCACCACCACAATCTTGCGGTGGTTGCGGAAGTTGATCTGGAACCGGCTGCGCGGGCGCCTGAGGGAGTGAAAGTCCCGCACGATGACGCCGGCCTCCCCCAATGCGTCGAGATAGCCACGGTCGAGACCATGGCTGCCCAGCGCATCATAAAGGAGCCGCACCGTGCAGCCCGCACGGGCCTTGGCGATGAGCCGCTCCTTCAGCGCGCGCCCCACCTCATCGTCGCGCACGATGTAGAACTGGACGAGCACGTAGGACTGCGCCTGGTCGATGGCCTGGAAGATGGCATCGAAGGTGGCCTTGCCGTCCACCAGCACGCGGGCGCCATTGCCTGACACCACAGGGAGCGCTGCAAGCGCCTCGAAGGCTTTGGCGGTGTGAGCGGTGGCTTCGTCCCCATCTGCGAGGGTGGTCTGATGGTCCTTGCCGAAGCGGTCGATGGCTCGGACGATCCGCGCTGAGGACCGCCGCGCCGCCGCGTAGCCAGGATAGCGCGAGTGGCCGAGCACCAGAAAAAGCGGCAGCGCGACGTAAGGCGCGGCCAGAAGAAACACCACCCAGCCCACCGCCCCTTGGGGGGTCCGCGCTGTCCTTATGGCGGCAATGGCGGCAATGACGGCGCACACCTGCACGGTGAGGACAATGGTTGCGATCAGCGCGTGGTCGATGGTGCGCCCTCCTCGGCGACTGTGGGCGCGTCCTCCGTCTGCCGGCCACCGTTCAGCGTAATGTCCGCACACACCGGAAGATGATCGGACGCAATGTCGGCGACGGCGGAGCGATGAACGAAGGTGCGCCCAAACAAAAAGTCCCGACCCAGAAAGATTCTGTCAAGCGGGGCCATCGGCATCGCGCTGTGGAAGGTTTTTAGCGGTGTGTTGGGCTGGTAGTCGGCCGCCAGCGCCGCCATCGCCTTGCTGGACGCGGACCAGGCGTTCATGTCGCCGAGGATGACGGTGCGCCGCGGGTCGCGGTCCTTGGCAATTTCGGCAAGGATCGCCTCGGCCTGACGCAGGCGATCGGACGCCCGCAAGCCAAGGTGAACGGCAACCACCGTGAGGGCGACACCGCGCACGGCAATGTCGGCGATCATCGCGCCGCGCGGCTCCAAGGAGGGAAGGTCGAGGGGCGTGGTGGCGACCACCTCAGCGTCCTTGCCGATCAGGATCGCATTGCCGTGGTGGCCCGAACTGGGGGAGGAGGGCGGCGTTGGAACGGGCGCCAAGCCGGCTTGGTCGCGCAGAGGTTCGGTGGGCAGCGTCGGCGTGCGCACACCAAACCGGCGGTCGGCTTCCTGAATGGCGACAATGTCTGCCCCCAGCTCCCCCAACACGTCGATGACGCGGTCCGGCCGGCGGCGCCAGTCAAGACCAACGCATTTGCGAATATTGTAGCTGGCAATGCGCAACACAGGAGCCGGCCTCTCCAAATCGGCGGTCGATGCGGTCAACACTTGGCCCCATCATGGCACGACTGGGACAAAGGCCAACACACCGTCAAGCCGTCAGGCGCTGAAGGCGCCCGTGGCTAGCCCGCTTCGACGGCAGCCTTCACCGACGGGACAGCTTTCAAGGTGAGAGCGGCAATGGTGAGCGTTGGGTTCGCAGCGCCCCCGGTGGGGAAAACGGCGCTGCCGACCACGAAGAGATTGTCATGGTCGTGGGCGCGGCCATCAGCATTCACCACCGATGTTGCCGGGTCGGTGCCCATGCGTGCCGTGCCCATGATGTGACCGGCGCCAAACCATCCATCAGGGTGGTGCTGCTCGCTCACCCCCAGCCGATCGAAGATCTCGCCATGGACTGTGGCCGCATGATCGAGACCTTTTTGCGCATAGTCATGAATGCGAAACGCAATGCGTGGCCGCGGCACGCCGTAGTAATCGCGCTTGTCAGGATCGAGCGTGACACGATTGTCAGGCATCGGAAGCTGCTCCACCAGGGTCGCCAGGCGGATTTGCCTTGAACAATGGTCGACCAGCGCGGCATTGAGCGCATCGCCACGCAAACCCTTGGCCGCAAGTGTGCGCGCCGTGCTCATGGGCGCGCCTGTGGGCCACGACCAACCGTCATTGCCGATCTCGGTGCGGAAGGAGGGCATTTCTCGGCGGTTCTTCGACACCCTGGAGGCCTCAATCCCGGAGGTCGACAAAGGCCCGCGATAGGGCCACAGAGGCGCGTTGGACAGGGCGTAGCCAAGGCGCACGGGATGGTCCATCAAATGGCGGCCGACCGTGCCTGACCGGTTGGCGATCCCATCAGGAAACGCCTCGCTCGCCGAATTGAGGAGGAGGCGTGGCGTCTCGATCCCATGGGCGGCGACCACCACCACCTTCGCCGTGATGGTGTCCGACGACCGGTCGGGGTGGCGAACTTCGACACTGGTGATGCGCCCGTCCGCATCCGCCGTCAGAGACACGGCCACCGTCGATGCCATCACCTCAACGCCTTTGGCCTTGGCAGCCTTTAGCGTGACCGTCGCATCATACTTTGCGCCGATGGGGCAGACGGGGATGCACGAGTTGCTGCCACAGCAGGCGGGGCGCTGGTCGAACACCACGGAGTTGCGGGCCTGCGGCGTTGAGCGCACAGGGTAGTCGGAGCCGTCCAGTGCTTCGGCAAACTGGCGATCGAGGTAAGTCTGGGGGATCGCTCCCATGGGAAAGTCGCCCGAACGCGGGGAGCCGAGGTCCTCCGTCCCGTCGCCTGCCACACCGATGGCGGTCTCAGCAGCCAGGTAGTGCGGCTCAAGGTCCTCATAGGTGATCGGCCAGTCGACGCCTTGGCCGAACGCGGTCTTCAGCCGAAAATCATCAGGCACCAGGCGCAGTGCTGTGCCGAGCCAATGCCAGGTGGTGCCACCCACCACCTTCAGGTAAGTGGAGCGGAACGTCTCCGGCCCCTCCTGCACGTAGTAGCCGTCCGGTTGATCCACCCGCGGATGGGCATATTGAGGGCTGTCCGGGTACGGCGCTTCGGGCACCTTGATGGGCGCGGCCCAGAACTTTTCTTTCGTCTCCTGCCGGTCGATCTCAGGTCCCGCGTCGATGACAAGAACACGCATGTCATCGCCAAGGGCGTTGGCCATCAGCCCGCCGGCAACCCCTGCACCGATGACGAGAAGGTCCGTTTCAAGGTTGGCCATCGGGGTCAGCCCCTGCTGCGGGGCGGGTCTTGCCAGTAGCCCGTGGCCCCGCCGCACACGCCCATGGGCTTGGTGAAGGTGAGCGCCTTCCACATCAGCGCGCCCTCGTAGGTGGCCACCACATCCTTGCCGTCACCTGCCACAGCAACACCGCTATACCAGTCACCCACGATGCGGTTGGCCAAGGCTCCGTCGTCGGCAAGGGTACCATCGACCAGCGCCTCAAGCTCGGTCCCGCCCGCGGAGGCGTGAATGGCCTCAAGCAGTGTCTTCGCCACGTCCGCGGAGAGGCTGCTATGCCCCGTCAAGCGCTCGGAAAGGGCAAGGAAGGCGTCGACACGCACCTGTGTTGCCGCAACCGATGGTGCACCGGCGACAGCAAGGGCGGCCGCGGCAATGGCCGATGCAATACATCGCGCCGCGACGGGGAAAGACCGTCCGTTGGTTGGGGCCCGCCTGCCATCATCGCCCATCCCGCGCTCTGATCCTCTTTGCGGGAAGACTGACCCCCTTCGCCTCCGCACGCAAGCCAAGGCGCTTCCATGCGGGTGTGACGCG
>JBCDCF010000096.1:0-9380 GCA_039182345.1 Pseudomonadota bacterium | reverse complement strand
CTTGAGGATGTGTCGGACGAGATTTTCTTGTAATGCGGCCCTGAGGCGCGACGCGCTGAAGGCGTTGCGACCGACACCTAGCGTGTTCGTTCGATGAGCAGCGTGTTTTCCGTCAGCCTGGTGGCGAGATAGCGGGCCGCTTCCTTGTGGAGGGATAGCGCAAGGTCGGGCGCTTCCTCTTCCATCCGGTGGAGTGCATCGCCGCCCATGTAAAGGATCGTGCACGCGCCCACCGTCTCCACGGTCGCCGTGCGGGGGCTTTTGGTGTAGTGGCCGACTTCCCCAATCAAAGCGCCGGGGCCAACGGTGCGGATGCGAAAAGCTTCCCCATGAACGGCCGGAATGGTGACGGAGAGTTGCCCTTCCTCCACCACGAAGTAGCCGTCAGACGCCTCCCCCGCACGCACAAGCGCTTCCCCTGAAACCAGGGTGCGCCGCGTTGCAAACCGTTCCGCGGCGGTCCGCAACAAATCCACAAAAGGCGGGGTCAAAGGGGCGTCGCGGTCGTCAAGATTGAGATGGGCGAGGAGGCGGTTCTCCGCCCACGTCATGCCGTCTTCCATGGTGTCCAGGATCTCGACCGTGCCCATGGCAATCACGGCGTCGAGATCGAGCGCACCGCGCAGTTCGGCCCGCACATCCGTCATGACGAAGGCGGTGCCGCGAAGCGCGCACGTGTTGGCAAGCTTCTGCAAGCTGTAGCCGGCGGAGGAATCGACGCTTTGCACACGGCGGAAGTCGAGCACGACGGTTTCGATGGTCTGGGTGTCGAGGACGCGCACGATGTCTTTATGGAGGCGGTTTGCCGTGCCGAAAAAGAGGTGACCGGTCAGCTCGAAGATGGCGTTGCACTGGCCGTGGGTGGCAAGGGCCTCACGTTCTTGCGGCGCTCGGTCGACCATGCTTTGCCGCGTGGCGCTGGTGAAACGTTTCAGAACCACATCCTGCCGCGCCGACAGGACGCAGAAGACGAGGACGCACAGGAGCAGACCCGTCACCACCCCTTCCACGAAGCCGACGCCCACCATCACCGCCACAATGAGGATCATGACGGCATAGTCGAGGAGCGGCAGCGAAGACCGCCGCGCGATCAGCCAATCATAAAGGAGGGTGAGGCCGACGAAGCCGCTCAACCCGGCAAGGACGGCCAGCGGCAAGTTGCCGACGATGGAGCCGCCCGCGACCACCAGCAATAGGCACACAATGGCGGTGAAGCCGCCTGATGCGCGCGATCGCACGTGCAAGGCGTAGGCGAGCGTCGTCGTGCCCGTATAGTGGTAGCAGGGAGGTCCGCCGAACAGCCCAGAGCCCAAGTTGGCGAGACCTGTTCCCATGAACTCGCGGTTGAGATCGTACTCGCGGCGCGTGGTGTGCTCCAGGCCAGAGGCGCTGAGCATCATCCCCACGGCGGCAAGACCGGTCACCGTCAACAGGGTGGGCGCCTGATCTAAGATCGCACCATAGTCCGCCTGCATGAGGAAGAGCGGTGCGGCGAGATTGGCAAGGTCTGGCGTTGCGTCCGTCTCCGGCGAGGCCAGGAGCAGCCCAAGCCCGCGGGCCTCTTCGAGCGACGTGCCCGTCACAAGGAGGACGCCGTAGAAGGCAACAAAGGCAAGGCCCAAGGCGGCGGGGACCGCAACGGGATGGGCCACAAATTTGCTCACCAGGAAAAAGACGACCGCCAGGGACAGCGCGGGCGCCCACAAGATCGGCGGGCTTTCCGACAGGACCGTCGGCACGGTGAAGAGCGTCACGCGCTCCCCTGTGGACATGGCAAGGCAGGCAAAGAGCAGCAGGAAACCGGTCGCGCTCAAAAAGCCGCCAATTACGGGATAGGGGATGTAGCGGGCCAGGCCACCGAGCCGAAACCGGCCGAGCGCCAAAAGGAACAGCCCCGTCATCACGCTCGCGATGAGGATGGTGGAGATGACCGTTGCGAAAATGGTTTCCGATGATGCGCTGACGAGGGCGGCTGCAATGGCTGCCGTTGCCACCGAAAGCGTGACTGCGGTGACGTCCTGCGGCGCAATCACCGTGCCGCGATAGCTGACCGTAAAGGCACCGATTGTTGCCGTCGCCGCGGTGGCAAGAAGCGTCATGGTGGCGCCAAGGTCCGCGAAGGGCTTCAGATCGCCGGCAAAGATGATCGCCGCCATGGAGACCGCGATCACCGCAGGGCTGAGCCCGATGACAAGACCTAGACCGATGGTGAGAGGGATTTGCAACCAAAGCGGATTGGCTCTGCCATCTGTGGTAGCGGCTGTCCGCACGTCCTTCGTACCCATCTTCACCGGCGCTTTGCCATTGAAGTTCCCACACTTACGCCCCGCAGAGCGAACCCGCCACCCACCTCCTTTCCGGAGCCAAAGCGCCGCCAAGGCTTGACATACTTTATCGATCGGAATGCTTTAATCAAAGGGAGGTCTCACCAGTGTTGACCAGATGCGATTTTGTCCAAAGCACTTTTCAAGATGCGCTCGCCATATCCGAACACGGACAATGACGCTGTCGTGAAAGGTGTGTGGTGTTTTGCATTGACCGGGCGAAAGACCAGGAGAGGCGCCTATGGTCGGTGAATGGTGGTTCGTCGAGCATGATTGGGACAATCTGCCGTCCAAAAAAGATCTCGTGACGCGTGCCGCATTCTTGCCGCCATGCGCCCAACGGTCTGCCCCATGACAGCCGCCGCGCAGACCCTCAAAGAGTGGTTGCGCCAGTGCGATCTGGAGAAGCACTTCAGCGTTCTGCGCGACAATCATATCGATCTTGATGTGGTGGGCGATCTTGATGCGGACGACCTGAAGGAGCTTGGCTTCAGTCTCGGCGACCGCAAGCGCTTCTTGGCCGCTGCCGCGCGGCGAACGGCCGCAGCAGAGGCCGACAGTCACGCGCTGCAACAGACCGGTGCCGCTCCAAAGGAAAAGGCGGAGGCATCCGTCCAAACGGAGCGGCGGCTCCTCACGGTCATCTTCTGCGACGTGGTCGGATCCACACAGCTTGCCGAAATGCTCGACCCTGAGGACATGCGCGAGGTGATTGCGCTGTGCCGCAACGCGGCGGCAGGCGCTGTCACCACCAACGGCGGCACCATCGCCCAGTTTCTCGGCGACGGCATCCTTGCCTACTTCGGCTACCCCCAAGCAAGCGAGCACGATGCGGAACGCGCCATCCGCGCAGGGCTCGATGTGATTGCCTCAATCAACGCCCTGAAGCCTAAGAATGCGCCCATGGTCGCCGCACGGGTCGGCATTGCCACAGGCGTTGTCGTCGTGGGCGAACAGATCGGCTTTGGCGACAGCCACGAGCGCCTCGCCATCGGAACAACGCCGAACCTTGCGGCGCGCCTTCAGGATGTGGCTCCTCCCGGCGAGGTGGTCATCGCGCGCGACACCCAGCGCCATGTGGGCCGCATGTTCAACTACCGCCCCCTCGGCACGCTCGATCTGAAGGGGATCGAGGAGCCTGTGGAGGCCTTCGTCGTCCTTGGCGAAACGACCGCGATCAGCCGCTTCGAAGCCCGCCAGAAACGCCAGTTCGCTCGGCTGATCGGCCGTGAGGAGGAGGCTGAGACACTGCTGCGGCGCTGGCGCTCGGCCAAGGCGGGCGACGGGCAGGTGGTGCTCCTGTCGGGGGAAGGAGGCATCGGTAAGTCGCGCCTGATCGAAGGGCTGATGGCAACGCTTGAGCCCGAAAAGCACACGCGGTTGCGCTTTTTCGGCTCGCCCCACCACACCCGCAGCGCCTTGCAGCCGTTCATCGCGCAGCTGGAATCTGCCGCGGGGTTTGGCCGGTCCGACACGCCGGACGTCAAAATCGCAAAGCTTCTGGACCTGTTGGGCAGCCACACCCAAGCCCCCGACACCGATGTCGCGGTGATTGCGGAGCTGTTGTCGATCCCCGCCCAAGGGCGCTTTGCACCGCTTGCGATCGATGCCCATCAGAAGCGCGAGATGACGCTGGCATGCCTGCTCGCGCAGGCCGCTCAGATTGCCGAGACGACGCCTGCGGTGATGGTGTTTGAGGACGCCCACTGGATGGACCCCACCTCGCTCGACCTCCTGGATCGGCTTGCCGAGCACACCATCGATGCGCCGATCCTTCTCGTCGTCACCGCGCGGCCGCCCTTTCAGCCGCCTTGGGTGGGCGAGCCGCATCTGACCACCCTCACCCTCAACCGGCTTCGCCGTCAGGACGCGCGCCGGTTGATCAGCGAGGTGGCAGGCGGCAAGGCGCTGCCTGCCAATGTGTGCGAACAAATCAATGCCCGTGCCGATGGCATTCCCCTGTTCATTGAGGAGATCACCAACACCCTCCTGGACAGCGGCGCGCTGCGGGAGACATCGACAGCGTTCGAGCTTGATGGGGAGCTCCCGCCGCTTGCAATCCCGAGCACCTTGCGGGCAACGCTTGTGGCGCGGCTGGACCGCATTTCGGACGCCCGCGCCGTCGCTCAAATGGGCGCTGCCATCGGCCGCGAGTTCTCCTATGAGATGCTGGCGGTGCTCTCCGACGATGATGAAGCCGACCTGCAGCGCGCACTGGACACGCTGGTGGAGTCAGGCCTTTTGACCCGCCGCGGCGCCATTCCCCTGGCGCACTACTCCTTCAAGCACGCGCTCGTGCAGGATGCGGCCTACTCCACCATGCTGCACAGCCGCAGGCGGACGCTGCACGGGCGGATTGCCAACGCGCTCGTCAGCCGTTTCCGCGATTTTGCCCAGGCGCAGCCTGAAGTGGTGGCCCACCACTTCACCCAGGGCGACATGCCGGCCGAAGCTTTCCACCAGTGGCGGCGCGCCGGTCAACTCGCGTTCGAACGGTCGGCGCTGAAGGAAGCCGAAGCACTCTACCGCCAGAGCCTCGACATGTTGGCGATGCTCAAGGGCGACACCAAAGCCCAGGCGCTGGCCATCGATGTGCGCCTTGAGATGCGCATGGTCTACGCCATGCTGGGTGACGTTCGCGATGCTCTGTGGATCCTTCAGGAGGCCGACCTGATTGCCGAGAGGCTGGGCGACCAAGGACGCCACGGCGTCGTCAACTGCATTCTCACCAATGGGCATTCCTTGGTGGGTGAAGTGGATGTGGCGATCGGCTTCGGGGCGCGGGCGTTGAAGATTGCCGAGACCAACGATGACCTCGGTCTCAAAATCATCACCACCACCTATCTGGAAAACACGCGTTTCCTTCGCGGCGAATACATAGCCGTTGCCGAACTGGCCGAAGCAAACCTTGCCTCCCTGCCGCAGGACTGGGTGGATGAATACATTGGCCTGCCCGTTCCCTCTCCCATCTACGACCGCTGCTGGCTGGTGCTGGCGCTGGCCTATATGGGTCGATTTGCCGAGGCCCGGCAGCCGGCCCGCGAGGCGATGGACCTTGCGGCGCGATCGCCAAGGCCCATCGCCAAGAGTGTCGCGCACTTCGCGAACACCACCTTGCGGATGGTGCAGGGCGACTGGGAGGGCGCGCTCGACTTTGCGGAAGGGTGGGTGAACATCGACCGCCGGTCCAACATTGTCCTTCACTTGCCGTGGTCGGTGACATCGCTCGCCTGGGTGCGCGCCGAACTTGGCGAAGACGTGTCGGCGATCCGTGCGGAAGGCGAAGCCCTCCTCAAAGCCCATACCGAGCGCGGCGTGGTGGGCTACATCTGTTGGGCCTACACGGCGCTCAGCCGTGCAGCGCTGGCTGTGGGCGATGGGCAAGCGGCCAAACAGCTGGCAGAGCGGGCAGCGCCCTCATCCCCTCGCCATGGTGGCTTCCTCGCCTATGCCGAACATCTCTTGGGCGATCTCTACGCGCGGCCCGAAGAAAGGGCGTGGGAGCGCGCGGTGGACCATCTTGAACGGGCCGTCGCCATGAGCCGGGAACGGGGAATGGCGCCCCTTGAAGCCCACAGCCACATGAGCCTTGGGAAGCTTTACCGGCAGCGCGGCGAACCAAACCGCGCCGCGTCTGAGCGGGCCAAGGCGGCTGCACTCTTTGAAAGGCTCGGGATCGCAGATACGCGCCTTGCATCCTAACGAGAGCCTTGCGGGACGCGGGCGCGATCGTGACCGGTGGGTCAGGGCGCCGTCACGCGCTGGCGCTTCGGGCGCGCCGGCTCCCAACAATCATCGCCAGGGTTTGTTGTCGAAGATCCTGACAAGGCCGAAGGCACCCATCAAGCCAAGATAAACGGTGGCAACGAAAAGTATTGCAAAGCCGATAAACACAATCGCAAGGACGAGGCCAATCACGTACATGATGGCAAACCACCAGAACACACGGATCGCACCGTCGAAGTGGGACTGGAGGGGGTCGGTGGAGCGCCGGTCGCGCCAGATGTAGGCGAGGATGACGCCGATGACGGCCGGGAACTGGAAGAGCGCCGTCACCAGGTAAAGACCCCAGACGATCTTGATGCGCGTGTCGATGCTTGTGCCGCCGCTCTCGGTCAACGCCGTCCCTCCCCTCGCTTCATCTCGCCCAACCATAGCGCCTCGACAGCCTGCCGCAACGTCAACCAGACAAGTCAGAGTGGTGGCAGCCCCTGGCGCGTTGGGCGACCCCTTGAGGATGGTGCTGTCGCTGTCGGCTGGGCTGGGGGCAGAGCGTCATCCCCGAAAGCCGGCGGGCGCTTTGGAGTGTAGGACGGCTTCAACTTGGCTCACGTTCGCGCGGGTGCTGCTTCCGCCCACCCCGCTCATCCCTCAAATTGTGTGCAACGCGTGAGCATTGAAGGGATGAAACAATGGCAAGGATCAGTCGGCGGGTGCTTCTGGCTGGCGGGCTTGGGGCGCTGGCGGTGACCGCCACCGCAGTTGCGCCTGCACACGCTGGAAAGCCGCAGGTTTATCAAAACCGGCGGGGTGTCGCCATCGATGGGACCGACCCCGTGGCCTACTTCACGCAGGGCCGTCCTGTGGCAGGCTCGCCGGACATCACGACCGAATGGAATGGCGCCACGTGGCGGTTCGCCTCCGCCGCGAACAGGGATGCCTTCCGCGCCAACCCCGCCCGCTACGCCCCGCAATTCGGCGGCTACTGCGCCTGGGCGGTGTCCCAAGGTTACACAGCGTCGACCACGCCGGAAGCTTGGGCGATTGTTGATGATCGCCTCTACTTGAACTTCAGCAAAGGCGTCCAACGGCGTTGGGCGAGGGATGCCCAAGGCCACATCCGCTCAGGGCGGCAAAACTGGCCGAGCGTTCTCAACTGAGGCCGTCTGGAGGCGGGCGGCGCGCTCGACCGGTCAGTTCGCCGGTCGACGGGTGCCCCGTTTTTCCAGCCAGAGTGCAGCCATGGCTGACAGCAGTCCCGCCGCGGACGCCGTCAGCATCAACACCAACAGGGTCTCAGGAGACGGACGGGTCGACAGGACAAGGCCCGTGACGGTGGTGAACACGGCACCGCCAGCCAAAGTCAACGCGCCGGCAATGCCAGCTGCACTGCCGGCAAGACGGGGCCGCACGGACATAGCACCGGCGTTGCTGTTGGGCAGCGTCAGCCCATTGCCAAGGCCCACGAAGACTGTGGCGCCGAAGAAGAGAACGGGCGTGACCGCGCCCAGCTCAAGCAACACCAGGCCTGCAAAAAGTCCGCCGCACGCGACCACTCGGCCCGCCAGCATGAGTGTGCTCATGGCAAAGCGCTTGGCCAAACGGGACGCCATGAAGCTGCCCAGTATGAAGCCGGCTGTGATGCTGCCCACAAACACCCCGAGCGTTGCCGTGGTGATCGCAAACACGGCGCTTGCAATCAGCGGTGCTCCGGCAAGGAAGATGTAGAAGGCGCCGACGGAAAAGGCGGTGCACAGCGCATAGCTCCAGAAGGCCGGCGCGCGGATGAGGTGGGCGATCCGCCGATCGTCCGGATCGTCTCTCTCGGAGCGCTGTGGGACGGTTTCCCCAAGATCGAACCACAGGAGAGCCAGGAGACCTATGCCCGCCGCGGTGTAGAACATAAACAACGCGCGCCATCCAAAGGCCGTGTCCAAGACACTGCCGAGCATCGGCCCCAGCATTGGCGCAAGTGCCATCGCCATGCCGATCCGGCCCAGGAGCCCGGCCACGTCCGCCCCGTCGCGGGTATCACGCACAATCGCCAAGGAGAGGACGTAGCCGGAAATGGCGCCCGCCTGCAGCAGTCGGCAGGCGAGAAACATCTCCGCGCTCTGTGCGAGCGCGCACCCCAATGACGCGGCAGCGAAAACGCCCATGGCCACAAGGAGGACCGGACGCCGCCCGGTCCGGTCAGACAAAGGGCCGACCGCAAGTTCCACCAGCGCCGTCACAGCGAGGTAACCGCCGAGCGCGAGACTGATGACAGCATAGTCCGCCTCAAAGTCCTGCGCGATGTTGGCCAGCGAGGGGACAATCATGTTGAGCGTCAGCGGGGATAGTGCTGCCAGCAAGTAAAGGGTTTTGAGGGTCGGAGGGGAACGTCGCGTTTGCATGGTGGACTACGTTTTCTAAACACAAAAAAGCCCCCGAACACGGTTCGGGGGCGCACAGCCAGACGGAGGTGTTTCCGCTAGCGGATTATGCGCTTTCTCTCACGGCTACGCTGATGATGGGGTGCACGCTCACCTCCTCGCGGCGATCTCCATGGGCGGACTATGACCGCGCCAGGATGATTGGTCCAGGCCCTTAGGGCTGACACGGCATCACGCCGGCGCCCGTCATAGGAGGAGGACGACGCAGCCAAGCACGAGACCCAGAAGAAGCCCCCCTGCGACATTCCATTTGAGCACGGCGCGCTCCACCCGTTCCAGGCCGATATCGACACGGGTGGTGAAGAGGTGCGGTGATGGCGGGACCGGGAACCGTGGGCGCGGGATGCGGCCGAGCCGCGCGAACACTGCGATGAGATCGCCAGGGGGAATCGGCAGCGGCGCGGGACGCAATGTGTAGGCGGCAAAGGCGATCACGCCGGCGAGGAGAACCGGCCAGGCTGTGCTCCAAAGATTGGAGGGCGTGTTGATGTAGCCCGGCTGCAGCCCCACCAGAGGCAACAGCGCCCAGGGGACCAAGAGGGCTGCGATGCCGCAGGCATAGACCGGTAGGGTGAGGCGGGTTTCGGCGCGCGCCGCCGCCGTCTCTGCCGGCCGCGCACGCAGGGCGAACCAAAAGCGCGCCAAGATCAGCGCGGTCCCTGTAGCAGACGCTGTCACCGCAAGGCCGGCAGGGCCATCGAACAGACTCTTTAGCGCTGCCTTCACCGCGGCGCCGCCGCTGAAAGGCAGACCCGCCACCGACAGCGCGATCAGCGCAATGAAGGCGAGGATCAGCTTGCGATGGTGCGCAGCGGTGTGGTCGACAACCCCCACCGACAAGAACAACGCTCCCTTGGCGAGGCCATGGTGAAGCGCATAGAACGCCACAAGCGCCATGACG
>JBCDCF010000095.1:0-9416 GCA_039182345.1 Pseudomonadota bacterium | reverse complement strand
GGTGGCGCGGTGCGGCAAAGAGGGGCTCGGCCTTGGCGCGCTCAACAATACGGCCGGCGTACATCACGGCCACTTCATCAGCCATTCCAGCCACAACGCCAAGATCATGGGTGATGAGAACAAGGGTCAGACCTAGGCTTTTTTGAAGGTCGCGCAAAACGTCGAGGATTTGTGCCTGAACGGTGACGTCGAGCGCTGTGGTCGGCTCGTCAGCGACCAGGAGGTCAGGGTCGTTGGCAATGGCCATTGCAATCATCACGCGCTGGCGCATGCCACCGGAAAGCTCGTGCGGGTAGGCGCCGAGGCGACTCTCCGGCTCGGGGATTGCGACACGGGTGAGAAGCTCCACCGTGCGTGTGCGGATTTCAGCCCGCGACAAGGACCGGTCGTGCAGGAACAGCATCTCGGCAATCTGTGCGCCAATGGGCACAACCGGATTCAGCGCCGTCAGAGGATCCTGGAAGATCATCGCGATCCGCCCTCCCCGCAACCGGCGCAAGTCCTGGGCACCCATGGTGAGGAGTTCGCGCCCCTCGAATGTGGCGCTTCCGGTCACCTTCGCCCCGCGCGGAAGCAGGCCAAGCACGGCCTTGGTGGACGCGCTCTTGCCGGAGCCGCTTTCGCCCACAATGCCAAGGACAGTGCCCTGGGCGACGTCGAAATCGATCCCGCTCACAGCCTCGCGCATCCCCTTTCGGGAGGGGAAAGAAACGGTGAGGTTGCGCACGGACAGAAGCGGGGCAGCCATTTCAGTCCGTCTGCGGATCGAGGAGGTCGCGCAGGCCGTCCCCCACGAAGTTGAAGCCAAGCACCACCGTCAGAATGGCAAGCCCCGGCCCCAGCGCAATCCACCAGTGGTAGAACTGCTTGGCCCCTTCTGAAATCATGGCGCCCCATTCAGGGGTCGGCGGCGTTGCGCCAAGCCCGATGAAGGAGAGGCTGGCGGCCAGCAGAACCACCTGCCCGAAGTCCATCGTGGCGTTGATCAAAACGGGCGTGAAGCACAGCGGCAGAACGTGCTTGAAGAGGACACGGAAGGGCCCGGCGCCAGCGGCGACGGCGGCCTCCACGTGCTCGCGCTCGCGCACCTCAAGCACCTGTGCGCGCATCAAGCGGGCGTACAAGGGCCACCATACCAAGATCATGGCAATAGCCGCATTCTCAAGCCCAGGTCCCAGGGTCGCGGCAACGGCCATAGCAAGGAGGATCGGTGGGAAAGCAAGGGTCACGTCCACAAGGCGCATGATGGCCCCGCCGAGGATGCCGCCGAAAAACCCAGCGATGGCACCAAGGAAAATGCCGATGGCCGCTGCCGCCACCACAACCACAATGGCAATGGCGATGGAGAAGGTCGCCCCATGCAGGGTGCGCGACAGTACATCCCGGCCAAGAGCATCGGTGCCGAGAAGGTGGGCAGCGCTCGGTGGTTGAAGGCGCTTGGCCACCATCTGCAGCGGATCATCCAGCGGCCACAGGGACACGGTGGCTGCCACCGTCACCCAAAAGCCAACCACGAGGAGCCCCAGCACCAGCGGCCAACCGCCCCCCATGGACGGCAACGCAAGGCGCCAGGGCCGTGGGGCGACGCGGTCAGTCAAGGTGGATCCTCGGGTTGGCGAAGACGTAGGCGATGTCGGTCAAAAGGTTGGCGATGAGGAAGGCAAGCGCACCGATGAGCGTAACGCCGATGATGGCGGGATGATCCAGCGAGCGGGCCGCATCCACCGCGTAGGAGCCAATGCCTGGCCAGGAGAACACCGTCTCGGTGAGGATTGCCCCGGTGATGAGGTAGGCAAAGGAAAAGCCGATGATGGTCAGCGCCGGCACCATGGCGTTGCGCAAGGCATGGCGCACGAGGATCCGCACGGTGCTGGCGCCTTTGGAACGCGCGGTCAAAATGTAGTCTTGGCCCAAAACATCGAGCATTGAGGCCCGCACGATGCGGCTGATGATGCCTAGCACCGCCCAGCCCAGCATAATGGCCGGCAGCGCAAGGTGGGCGAGTGCGCTTGAGAACACCGCCCAGTTGCCGGCAAGGAGCGCATCGATGGTGTAAAAACCCGTTGGCCCGTCAGGCCGTGGCAAGGCAGGGTCCAGCCGCCCTGGTCCTGGTGCCCACGACAATTCCACAGAGAACAAGTAGAGCGCCAAAAGGCCCGACCAGAAGACAGGAACGGACGAGCCGATGAGCGCGATGAAGCGCGCCCCATGGTCAATTACACCATTGCGGAAATGGGCCGCCACCACGCCGAGCCCCGTGCCCACGACGGAGCCGAAGAGCATAGCCGCCACCACAAGCTCAAGCGTTGCTGGCAGGCGTTCCAGAAGGTCCCGCGACACGGGACGCTTGGTGCGAAAGGAGGTGCCAAGGTCCCCTTCGGCAAGGTTGCCGAGATAGACCACGTAGCGTTCAGGCAGCGGCCGATCGAGGCCCCAGCGGGCCTTGGCGGCGGCCACGGCGGCAGGGTTGTCCATCTGCCGTTCTGGAAGGATCGAGGCGAGAGGATCGCCTCGAACCACGTTGGAGAGGAAGAAGGCCACCGTGGCAACGCCCAGAAGAAGAAGCGGCGTTGCCAGGATCCGGCGGACCAGATAGCGCGTCACAGGGCGTGCCGCTCAGCGTGGCGTACGGCTGCGTGCGGCACGGGACGCCTCACTTCTTGGACAACTCCTCAAGGGGCAGGTTGCAGCACACAGCGTACCGCACACCGTCCACACCATCCCTGTAGGCAAGGACCAGCTTGGGGTTGATGAGCGGGATGATCACGCGATCCTTGATCATCTCCAGCGCCATCTCCTTGTAAAGGCCATCCTGGGCGTCGGCCGGTGCGGTGCGCACCTCGTCCATTAGCTCGGCCATGCGCGGGTTATGGAGGCCTTCCACCTTGTCGCCGCCGGCCCTGCC
This sequence comes from Pseudomonadota bacterium, assembly GCA_039182345.1. Lineage (GTDB taxonomy): Bacteria > Pseudomonadota > Alphaproteobacteria > Rhizobiales > Amorphaceae > Acuticoccus. The sequence goes on along the minus strand of JBCDCF010000095.1, from coordinate 6,511 downwards.
GAACCAGGGTGTGCCCTCGGCCATGCCGAAGAAGCCGGTGTATTGGCCCGACCCATAATAGTCCGGCGCGAAGTAGACGGCCGTCAGAGGAATGTGGTCGGAGCCGACGCGGTCGCGCCAGACGGCAAAGGTCACGGGCTCAAGGGTCAGTTCGATCCCCACCTGGGCGAGATCTTGCTGGATCTTCTGCATCATGATGCCGAGATCGACGCCATAGATGTTGGTTTCGGGGTAGGCGGCAATCATGGAAAAGCCGTCTCCGTGGCCGGCCTCTTCCAAGAGCTTGCGCGCCTTGTCCACGTCCTGCTTGGGCATGGGCAAACCGTCGGTGCCAGGAAAGCCCGGCGGGATCGGCGCTGCGATGAGGTCGGCGGCACCACCAAGGGTGAACTCTAGGACGCCATCATAGTCGATGGCGCTGGCGATTGCCTCGCGAACCTGCGGCGTGAACTCCACCTCGCGGTCTTTCGCGCCCACACCGATCGCCACGTAAATGAAGTTAAGCGAGGGGACGAGTTCGGTGGTGACGCCATCGGCGTTCACACGCTCGGCCGTATCGGGGTCCACCTGCATGGCAATGTCAGCCGAACCGGACTGGAGCATCTGCATTTGCGACACAGCGTCCTGTGCCTCACGCATGACGATGGTGCCGACGGCGGGCGCATCGCGGAAGTAGTTGGCATTGGCGGCAAGGCGCAGCTCATCGTCGGGCGCATAGCTTGCCAGGACGAAGGGACCGCTGCCTGCGGAGTTTTCCAGGAACCAGGCTTCGGCGGTGTCGGACTGGTCGGCCCCCTCATCGGCGCTGGCACCGGCTTCGGTCGCCGCATCGGCGTTGATGATGGCCATGTAAGGCGCACTCGCCTTGCCCAGGAATTCGGGGTCTGGCGCCGACAGGCGGACCACCACCGTCTTCGCATCGGGCGTGTCCACCCCATCAATGCCTTCCGCCAGGAAGGAGGCGCCTGCTTTCATGTTCTTCAGCCGCATCAGGCTGAAGGCAACGTCCTTGGATTCCACGGGAGAGCCGTCGCTGAACACAGCAGCCGGGTCGAGCGTGAACGTATAGGACAGGCCGTCATCGGAAACAGACCAGTCCGTCGCAAGACGCGGCTCGATGGTCTTGTTGTCTTTGCCCACGCGCACAAGCTGATCGTAGACCGATGTCAGGTAGATCTGGCACGTGTCACACCAGGACAGGCTGGGATCGAGGGTGTTGAAGTCCGTGTCCCGTGCGATGACGATGGTCTCGTCCTGCGCGAGCGCGGGTCCGGTCGCGACGGGGCTGATGGCAATGACGCCAAGGGTCGCGAGTGCGACAGATCTGGTGACGGCTTTGAAGAGTGTCACGGCCGACTGTCCTCCCTGTTTGGTTTCTAACGGAGACGGCGCGGCGGGGCGCTGTCCTCTCAGCTTGACCAGCGGGGCGATGGTTCACTGTACACGAAGCGAAACACGTTTGCCTCAAGGTGCGGCGCTTCAGGGTTCGGCCACAAGATAAGGTCGAGCCATCCGTGCGATGAACGCCCGGCGGTATTGCGAGGGGGTGGTCTTGAACTGCCTGCGAAAGGCCCGCGAGAAAGTGGGGGCGGAGGAAAATCCGGTCGACACCACAATCTCGGTGATCGACATGTCCCCGTACATCAGCATGTTGCGCGCCGCGTTGAGGCGGATGGCAAGGTAGCGTTCCGACAAGGTCTCCCCGAAATGGCGCTGGGCAAGATTTTGTAGCTGGCGCACCGACAAGCCGACAGCCGCAGCAAGGGCCGGCACTGCGAGCGGGTCCTCAAGATGGGTCTCCATCAGCTCAATGGCTTGGCGCAGGCGCCCGTCGCGCACCGTCGGGTCCCAGCTCAAAGGGTTGGATTGGCGCGTGCCGGCAGGGCGCACCGTGCCGTACAAGATGTCGGCGGCGACGAAGCGGGCGATCTTGGCCCCATGCTCACGCTCCACCACCGCAAGGAACAGGTCGTTGGCCGCAAGATGGCCGCCGCAACTGAGGCGATTGCGGTCCATCACGTAGACATCGTCACACACCTCCACCTGGGGGAAGCGATCCACCACCGCGTCCATCACCTCCCAGTGCATGGTGGCACGGTGGCCGTCCAACAGCCCTGCTTCGGCAAGGAAGACCACGCCAAAGTCCACCCCGCACAACACAGCGCCACGGCGCGCATGGTGGCGCAGAAACCGGCGAAGGGGCTTTTTGTAGTCCTCGTCCTGATCGTAGGCGGAGACGGCAATCACCAGGTCGAACGCGTCGTCGGTGTCGAAGGTGACGGAAGGGGTCACGGCAATGCCTATGCCGCTCACCACAGGGGCATCGGTGGGGCCAGCAAAGGCGATCTCGTAGGCCGGCTGTTGGAAGAACCGGTTCACCGAGCGCAACGGCTCCAGTGCATTGAGGGCCGAGGAAAGGGACATGTTCGGTGCCACGCACAACACCACCCGCTTGGGCGAAAGTGGCACCCGTTCGGATGGATCAATGAGGCGTGTCTTGTCCATCCAACGCTCCTCCATGGCATCTGCCAACTTGTGGGCAAGGACGCCTCAGCCTGCGACACCGCGCGCTTTGCGATGCACGGCAGGACAAGGATAGTGCGTCCAAAGCAAAGCTAGCCGGCCCATCCCCCCCACACAATGCCTACGTCTTATGCAGGCGCGATCACGCGCTCACAGGGTTCGGCGCCTACTTCACCGCGAGGCCGGACCCGGTCGCAGCCCTTCCACGTCTTCGGGAGCCCACCATGCAGCACGCCACAGTCCTCCACGGGTCCGCGACGCTGAGCCGGGACGCCAGCCTGAGGGCACGCGCACAGACCGTGATCCCAGGCGGGATGTGGGGGCACATGAATGCCGCCTTCCTGCCCGAGGGCTACCCGCAGTTTTATCGCGAGGCGCGCGGCGTCCATTTGACCGATGTGGACGGCCGCCGTTTCGTAGACCTCATGTGCGCCTTCGGGCCGATGATCACCGGCTATGGCGACCCTGAGGTGGAGGAGGCGGCGCGCCTTCAGGCGGATCGCATGCGCATTGCCAATGGCCCTGGCGACATCTTGGTGGAGCTTGCCGAATTCTTGGTGGAGACCATCGCGGGCGCCGACTGGGCCATGTTTGCCAAGAACGGCACCGACGCCACCACGGCCTGCGTGACCATTGCCCGTGCGGGGACGGGACGGCGCAAAATCCTCGTGGCCAAGGGCGCCTATCACGGTTCGGCCCCCTGGTGCACACCCTGGCCGGGCGGCGTGATTGCCGAGGACAGGACCCACATCCTCCACTTCACGTACAACGACGTTGCTTCCCTTGAGGCGGCGGTGGATGAGGCCGGTGACGACCTCGCGGCCATCATGGTCTCCTCCTACAAGCACGATGTGAAGGTGGATCAGGCGCTCCCCACCGAAGCCTTTGCCACAGCCGCACGGCGTCTCAGTGCACGCTCCGGCGCAGCCCTTATTCTTGACGATGTGCGTGCGGGATTTCGGCTCAACCTTGCGGGCAGCTGGGCAGGTTTTGGTGTTGAGCCCGATCTGTCGGCCTGGAGCAAATCCATGGGCAACGGCCACGCCATTGCCGCCATCACGGGCGCCGACGGTCTGCGCGAGGCGGCACAAAAGGTCTACGTGACAGGCTCGTTCTGGTGCGAGCCGACAGCGATGGCCGCTTCCCTTGCCACCTTGAAAAAGCTCCACCGCGGCGACCCTGTGGCCCACATGGAAGCCCTTGGCCAACGTCTGCGTGAGGGGATTGCTCGGCAGGCGGATGCGGCGGGGGTGGGCGTGCGCCAATCGGGGCCTGTGCAGATGCCGCTGGTCCTCTTCGACGGCGATCCCGACATCAAAAAAGGCAACCTGTTTGCGGCAACGGCGCTGCGCCATGGCGCCTTCTTTCACCCCTGGCACAATATGTTTTTGTCGGCCGCCCACTCAGAGGCCGATATCGATGCCGCTTTGGCGGCAACAGAGCCCGCCTTTGCCGCTGTCGCAGCGAGTGGATCATGACCCCATCAGACCAGCCGCGGCATGGCCGCAACATCTCCGCCGAGTTCTTGGCCGACAGGGCCAAGTTCGTGCGCAAGGAAACGGTTCGCCTGTCGAAGATTGCCGGTGCGGGGCACTATTCGAGCACGTTTTCGGCCGCCGAACTCTTCGCCGCCTTGTTCTACGCGCACCTGCGCATCAACCCTGCTGAGCCCAAATGGCCTGATCGCGACCGATTCGTCCTGTCGAAAGGCCATGCCGCCATCGGGCTCTACCCCGTTCTTGGCGATCTTGGCTTTTTCGACCCTGCCCTCCTTGATGAATACACCCGCTTTGGCAGCCCCTTCGGCGACCACCCTGACATGAAGAAGGTAACGGGGATCGACTTTTCCTCAGGCTCCCTCGGCCATGGCCTGTCGGTTGCGCTCGGAATGGCACTGTCGGCGCGGGTGAACGGCCAAAGCCACCGCGTTTACGCCATGCTCGGCGATGGCGAACTTGCGGAGGGGCAGATCTGGGAGGCGGCCATGGCGGCCGGTCACTTCGGTCTTCAGGGGCTTGTGGCCATTGTCGACCGCAACTTCCTGTGCATCGACGGCACCACCGAAGAAGTGATGGCGGTGGAGCCCCTGGAGGCGCGGTTTGAAAGCTTCGGCTGGCAGGCCCAACGCATCGATGGGCACGACTTTGACGCCATCCTGGCAGCGCTCGACGGGCTTCAGCCTGCCGGTAAGGGCCGCCCACAAGCCATCATTGCCGACACCGTCAAAGGCCGCGGAGTCAAGATGATGGAAGGCGCCCTCAACTGGCACGTGGGGAACCTGTCAGAGACCGACTATGCCACCGTGATGGCCGAGCTCGACGAAGGCCTGCGCCCTGCCACATGGAGCCCCCCACAATGACGGACGCCCACAAGACCGACGGTGGCGGACAGGCCGATTTTTTCACAGGCGATGGCAGTTCAAGCCGCCCCAAGGAGACCGTCAAAGGCACCCCGGCCAAAGCGCTTCCCGCCTTCGTTCTGGGAGAGGAACTCTCCGACCTTGCCGACGTCGACCCACGGGTCGTCGTGTTGACCGCTGACCTTGCGAGCGCCAACCGCACGGTGGAGTTCAGGGACCGCCACCCGAACCGGTTTTTCGACTTCGGCATTGCAGAGAAGAACATGGTGACGGCGGCCGCGGGCATGGCCTCCTGCGGCCACATCCCCTTTGCCGCCACCTTCGCCTCCTTCCTCGGCATCTTGTGTGCCGAACAGATCCGCACCGACTGCGCCTACCCTGGCATGCCCGTGCGCCTTGTGGCCCACCATGCCGGCATCTCCATGGGCTACTACGGCACCAGCCATCACGCGCTGGAAGACTTGGCGATGATGCGCACCATCGCCGGCCTGACGGTGATTTCGCCTGTGGATGCCAACATGCTGCGGGCGGTCCTGCGGGTCTCGCTCGACCATCCGGGAGCCATGTATATCCGCCTTGGCCGCGGCCGCGACCCCGAAGTCTATGGCGATATCCCCGACCTTGTGATTGGCCGTGCCATTACGCTGCGGGAGGGGCGCGACCTCACCATCATCGCCACAGGGGGACAGGTGCACCCGGCGCTCGGCGCCGCTGAGGACCTTGCAGCGGACGGGATCACCACCCGCGTCCTCGACATGCACACCCTCAGCCCCTTGGACGAAGACGCCGTGCGCGCGGCAGCGGAAGAAACGGGCGCCATTTTGACTGTCGAGGAGCACAACGTCACAGGCGGGCTTGGCAGTGCCGTCGCTGAAATCCTGGTGGAAGGGCCGCGTGTCCCCTTCAAGCGCCACGGTGTCCCTGACGAGTTTGCCCCCATTGGCCCGCCAGCCTCCCTTTATGCCCACTACAAGCTGGACCGTCCCGGCATTGTCGCGACCGCGCGCGAACTCCTCTCGCGCCGCTGAAGGGTCGTCTCACGCGTAGGAGAAGCGGGCGACCATGCGTCTATAGTCGGCAAACTCCTCATCGGTGAGGAGGACCGGTGTGCCGGCCTGCTTGGCAATCACATACTGCCTGGCGAGGATCTCCACCCTGTGGGCGCGCATGGTGGCCTCGGCAACATCGCGGCCCCAGGCGATGGCCCCGTGGTTGGCCAGGAGGCAGGCAAAGCGGGTTTTGAGCAGCGTGGCAGCCTGGTTGGCCAAACCATCGCTCCCGAAGACGGCATAGTCGGTACAGGGGATGTCGCTGCCGCCGAACGAGCCCACCAGATAATGAAAGCCGGGGATCCCCTCACGGCAGCTGGAAAGACCCACGCAATAGTCCGAGTGGGTGTGGACGACCGCACCCGCCTCATGGCACGCGCGATAGATGGCAAGGTGCATCAGCCGTTCGCTTGAGGGCCGACCCGCCCCCTCCACCGTGCCATCAAGGCCAACGCGCACGAAGGTGTCGGGGCTGATGGTGTCGGCAGTGGCGCCGCCGGGGGAAATCAGCATCGCCTCGCCAAGACGGGCGCTCACATTGCCTGACGCCTGCTCGGTCAACCGGTGGCGCGTCAGATAG
>JBCDCF010000094.1:0-9459 GCA_039182345.1 Pseudomonadota bacterium | reverse complement strand
GAGCGTTACGGCGCGGAGATTTACCTGAAGCGCGAGGATCTGACGCCGGTGCGCTCCTACAAGCTGCGCGGCGCTGCCAACTTCTTCCGCAAGGTTCTGGCCGACAGGCCCGATGCGCGGCACTTCGTGTGTGCCTCTGCAGGCAACCACGCCCAAGGGTTTGCCTTCGTCACCGCCCACCATGGTGTGGAGGGCACGGTCTTTATGCCCACCACCACCCCCAAGCAGAAGATCAACAAGACCGTCACCTTCGGCGGCCAGGCGATCACCGTGCGGCTGATCGGCGACACGTTCGACCAGTGCAACGAGGCCGCGATCGAGTACGCGCGCACACAAGGGGCGACCTTCGTGCCCCCGTTCGATCACCCCGATATCATCGAAGGCCAGGCCAGCGTCGGCATGGAGATTTTGGACGATCTGAAGGCACCGCCCGATATGCTCCTCCTCCCTGTGGGGGGCGGCGGGCTTGCTGCAGGCGTCGTCCAGGTGATGAAGGCGCGCTCGCCCGACACCGAAATTGTGTTCGTGGAACCCTCTGGCGCGCCCTCCTTCCACAGCAGCCTTGTGGCAGGTCACAGGGTCAAGCTGGACCATATCGACACCTTCGTGGACGGCGCGGCGGTGGCACAGGTGGGCGAACACACCTTCAACGCCCTCTCCGACAGGCACCCCGGCCAGGTGATCCTCGTCCCCGAAGACAGGCTCTGCGAGACCATCCTTGAGATGCTGAACGTTGAGGGAATCGTCCTTGAGCCCGCCGGCGCGCTTGAGATCGATGCCCTGAAGTCCCTCCCGCCGGAGCGGCTGCGGGGGCGCACGGTGGTGTGCGTCACCTCAGGCGGCAACTTCGATTTTGAGCGGCTGCCTGAGGTGAAGGAAAGGGCGCTTCGTTCGGCAGGGCTGAAGAAGTATTACATCCTGCGCCTTCCCCAACGCCCCGGCGCCCTGCGGGAGTTCCTGGAGCTGCTTGGCCCCGACGATGACATTGCCCGCTTTGAATACCTGAAGAAGAGCGCGCGCAATTTCGGCTCGATCCTCTTGGGCGTCGAAACGTCCTCGCGCGACAACTTCCATGGCTTAACGGCGCGGATGGATGCCGCTGGTTTTGTCTATCGCGACATCACCGACGACGAGATCGTCGCTGGCGTTCTTGTGTGAGCGCGGCCAGAGCTTCGCCGCGATCACCTTGAGCATTCTGTGGAACGCTTCGCTTCGGCGACGCGCCGCGCGTTGGCGCAGCACCAGGTGATCATGCACTGGGTCAGGGGTGTGCCGTTCGTCGATCATCAAAGAGACCTCCAGCTGACTGCCCGTCAGGTGGCCTCTCCGCGACGATCATTAAAACGAATTTATTGCATCACTTCCATCACGACTGGTGATCGTAAATCCATCACGAAGCATCATGAAAGATGATGCCAAGGGTCATTCGGCTGCCTGAGCGGATGCGGCTGACACCGTGGCGCAACATCACCCGATGGTCGCCTTTGGTGCCGCGGCGAGGGCGCTCGGCAGTGGCAAAGAGCGCCGCCTCGCCCTGGCCAAGCTGCACCACTTCGGCGCGGGATTGCATGCGCGGCCGCTGTTCGGTCAGCACGAACTCACCGCCCTCGAAATCGGCAGGGTCGCTGAGGAGCACCACAAGCTGCAAAGGGAAAGCAACGGCGCCATAAATGTCCTGGTGCAGGCAGTTATAGTCGCCCTCGGTGTACTTCAGGAGGAGGGGTGTGGGCTTGTCCTGACCGGCCTTCCTGCACTTGGCAGCAAGGTCGGACAAGCGCGTCGGCCAGGGGCATTGTCCGAGCCGCGCCGCCCACCGGTTCGCCGCCTCGGCCGCAAACGGGTAGACGTTGGCGCGCAAGGCCGCCACCACGTCCGGCAAAGGGTCGGCGAAGTATTTGTACTCGCCTGAGCCGAACCCATGGCGGGACATCACCACGCGGCTGCGGAAGAAATCATCATCGTCATAGATGCCCATCAGCCGCGCACACTGGTCCTGCGGCAGGATGGGGCCGAGCCGGGCGACGCCATAGTCGTCCAGCTCACCGCCGATCCGGCTCCAATCCAACCGGGCGATGGGCTCAACCAACGGCCTTCTCCAGGTCGATGAGCGTTTTCTTGCGCTCCACCCCCCAGCGGTAGCCTGCAAGGCTTCCGTCGGAGCGCACCACACGGTGGCAGGGCACAAGAAGGGCGATCTTGTTGTCCGCGCAGGCTTTCGCCACCGCCCTGTGGGCGCGCGGGGCGCCAATGGCCGCCGCAACTTGCGAGTAGGTGGCCGTGGTGCCGATGGGAATGGCCCGCAGCGCTGCCCACACACGCTCCTGAAACGCTGTCCCGCGGATGTCGAGGGGGAGCTCTTCGGCAAGCTGCGGCTCTTCGATGGTCGCTGCCACCGCTTTGACCAGCCTGTCGAAGTCCGGCCCGCCTGGGACGATCAGAGCATGGGGAAAGCCTGCAATCAGATGGCCGGCCCCCTCCTGGGGTCCGTCGGTCAGGCGGACGGCGCACACACCTTTGCGGGAGAACGCGGCCGTCACACAGCCAAGCCGGCTTTGGCATTGCGCCACCACGATGACTTCGCCCACGCCCCCTGCCTTCATGGCGGCAGGGGCCATGCCGAAACGTGTGGCCGCACTGTCATAAAACCGCGAGAGGCTTGAAAAGCCTGCCGCAAAGGCCGCCCCCGTCACCGTTTGGGACTGACGCAAGGCCGTCTGGGTGCGTTCTGCCCGCGCCGCGTCGAAATAGCCGCGCGGGGTCAGTCCCGTATGGGCGCGGAAGGTGCGGTGGAAGTGGTGCGGGCTCATCCCAGCGGCCTTCGCCAACACCGACAGCGTCGGCGGTGTCTCGGCTGCATCGAGCGTGCGGCACGCCGCCTCCACGGCCATTGCCGTCACCTGGCGGCGGGACGGCTCGTTAGGCTTACAGCGCTTGCAGGGACGAAAGCCTTCCGCCTCCGCCTCCTTGTTGAGCGCGAAGAAGCGCACATTGCGGCGCAAAGGATGGCGCGCCGGGCAGCTCGGCCGGCAATAAATGCCTGTGGTCAAGACCGCGGTGACGAAGGTGCCGTCGGCCGCCTCGTCGCGGGCAAGCACGGATTGCCAGCGCGCGTCATCCATGGCGGCCTCGCCCGCGGGCGTGTGTGTTCTGTGGTCGGCCTTTGTGTTTGCCATTGCCGTACCCGTTGCCATTGCCGTCGCCATTGTCCTTGCCTCCTGTTGTGGCCCAACGAACGTGGCTTTCAGAACGGATCTGCAACACCCGAACCTTGCGCGCAAACTCAAGGCCGCAGAGGCACGCTTGTGGTGTGCGCACCGGTTCGCGATCGTCTACCTTTGACGGGTGGGCCGAGACCATCGGCATCGCGCCGTCCCACAACCCTTTGCGCGATGCCCCAGAAGGTGAAGGAGAACACCGTGGACAGCCAACGGCTTGCTGGCAAGACCGCCCTCATCACAGGCGGCGCATCGGGCTTCGGACGCGCCATTGCCGAGCGCTTTGCCGAGGAAGGCGCGCGGGTGGGCGTGTTGGACATCAACGCCGAAGGGGCAAAGTCCGTCGCCCGCGCCATCGGCAACAGCGCAACGCCCTTCGTCGCCGACGTTGCCGATGGCGAAGCCGTCCACGCTGCCGCCAAGGAGGCCGTTGCAACGTTCGAAGAGATCGACATCGTGGTCAACAATGCCGGCTGGTCACACCCCAACAAGCCGCTGTTGGAGGTGGACGAGGCAGCGTTCGACAAAGTCTTCGCCATCAACGTGAAGTCCATCTTCCACTTCACCCATGCCTTCGTGCCCCATTGGCGCGCCATCGGGCGGGGGGTGATGATCAATATCGGCTCCACGGCGGGCCTCAGGCCACGGCCGGGACTGTCCTGGTACAACGGCTCCAAGGGGGCGGTGAACATCCTCACCAAGTCCCTCGCGGTGGAGCTTGCCCCCTCCAACATCAGGGTGTGCGGCATTGCCCCCGTCATGGGCGAAACGGCCCTGCTTGAGACCTTTATGGGGATGCCGGACACGCCCGAAAACCGCAAAAAGTTCATCGCGACCATCCCGCTGGGGCGCCTGTCCCAACCCCTCGATATCGCAAACGCAGCGCTTTACCTCGCGTCGGACGAGGCCAACTTCGTCACCGGCGTCAATCTGGAGGTGGACGGCGGGCGTTGCGTTTGAGGGTGCCGATTGCCGCTTTTGCGCCTTGGTCGTTAACCCTCTTTTGATGAATGGCATTGATGTCAGGCGCTTGGGCCGCCTAACGTGGCGATCAAATTGCGGCGGCCCGCGCCTTGATCGTATGGAATGGCCGGCGCTGCACAGGCTCACCATAGGATGCTCGCCATGGCCCGCGACAACCCAGCCGAACAGACCTTTCTTGGCACACGGGGCAACGACACCCTCGTCGGCACCAATCGCAACGACACCATGGCCGGCTATGGTGGCGATGATCGGCTCGAGGGGCTGAACGGGTCCGACATCATCCTCGGCAATTCCGGCAGCGACACGATCCTCGGCGGCACAGGCCCCAACGATGTGGGCGACGCACTTTATGGCGACAGCGGCGACGACAAGGTGGACGGCGGCGCTGGCGACGACACCGTCTGGGGCCAGGAGGGCAACGACACCCTGTTCGGCTCTGCCGGCGACGACACCGTGTTCGGGGGCGTCGGCTTCGACACCCTGAGAGGCGGCTCTGGCGATGACCTGATGTACGGCGGCCGCGCCAACGATGCCGTCACCGGCGATTCGGGTGACGACACCATCTTGGGTAACACCGGGAAAGACACCCTCAACGGCGGCTCCGGCGATGACCGAGTGATCGGCGGGCGCGGCGACGACCGCTCCTCAGGCGGCTCTGGCGATGACCGCACCTCAGGCGGGCGCGGCGACGACACTGTGGACGGCGGCACGGGCAGCGACCTGTTGCGCGGCGGCGGCGGTGAGGATGTTTTCGTTTTCGCAGAGGGCACGATGCAGGCCGGCGATAAGGACAAGATCGCCGATTTCCAAAGCCGTGCCGACAGTATCGACGTCAAGGACAATGATGTCGTGATCGAAGACATTGTCCAGAACGGCACCGACACCACCGTCTCCTATGAGAACGGCTACACGCTGATCTTCGGCAACACCGACATTTCGGTGGTGGAGGAACTGGCCGCACGGGGCGATCTCGGCATCGCCTGACACGGTTCTTGCCGGGGACCTCGCCAGGCGCGCGCGATGGGGCGCGCCGTCATCAAAGGTTCGTTTAAACGCCTTAGAGGGCGTAGGGATGGAAACGTTTACCACCCCTGCCTGACCCCATGGCTCGCGTCACCATTCGCGACGTTGCGCGCGCCTCGGGCCGCTCCATCGCAACGGTCAGCCGTGTCCTGAACGGGCAGGGCTCTGCCAGTGCACAGGCGCGGGCGGAGGTGGAAGCTGCCGCCAAATCCCTCGGCTTTCGCTTCAATGAGGTGGGGCGCACGCTGCGCTCCAATCGCTCACGCACCATTGGCGTCATTGTGCCCACCCTCACCAATCCCGTGTTCGGCGAGGCGGTGGACGGGATCGAGGAGGTCGCGCGCACCCGCAACCTTCAAGTCCTTCTGTCGTGCGTGAACTATGACCCCCTGCGCGAGGCTGAGGCCATTGCCATGCTGGCCTCAAAGCAGGTGGGCGGTCTCATCATGACGGTGTCGGATGCTGACAACTCCACCGCCGTTGCCGAAGCGCGCGCCCTGGGGCTTCCCTTCATCCTCATCTTCAACCAACCCAGCGTGCCGATGCCCGCCGTCGGCGTGGACAACAAGGCTGCCGGCGCCTTGGTGGGCGAAGAGCTCATTGCCCATGGCCACACCCATGTGGCCTTCATTGCCGGTCACTTTGCCGCCTCCGACCGGTCGCGCCAGCGCTTTGAGGGGCTGACGGACACCTTCGTGGCTCGTGGCCTTCCCGCTCCGACATTGGTGGAGGTGGACTATCGCGCCCCACGCCATGGCGGCGCCGTTGCAAAGCTTCTGCGCCAAGCCCCTGAGGTGACCGCCCTTTTTGCCTCCAACGACATGCTGGCTCTGTCCATGGTGGCGGACTTGCGGGCGCTTGGCCTGTCCGTCCCCGCTGACATGAGCGTGGTGGGCTTTGACGGGATCAGCATCGGCGCCATGACCGATCCTGCGCTTTCCACCGTCGTTGCATCAGGGGGGCCCATGGGCCGCACAGCAGCCGCACGGCTTGCCGATGCCCTTGAGCATCCGCACGCCAAGGCCCTGAAAGACGACTTCATCCGCCTTCCCTTCCAGTTCCGGCCTGGTGGCAGCCTTGCCGCCCGCGCCGCAGACAAGAACCGAAACGTGAGGAGCTACCCATGAACCGCCTTCGCACAGCGGCCTTGACCGCCGTCGTCATTGCCGTGCCTGCCCTCGGCCCCCAAGCCCATGCGGCCGATGCCATCTGTTACAATTGCCCGCCGCAGTGGGCGGACTGGGCGTCCATGCTGGAGGCGGTGGAAGAAAACCTCGACGTCACCATGCCCCACGACAACAAGAACTCCGGCCAGACCCTGTCCCAGCTTCTGGCAGAGCGTCAGGCGCCTGTGGCCGACATTGCCTACTATGGCGTGACATTCGGCATCAAAGCGGCTGACGAGGGTGTGGCCGCCGCCTACAAGCCCGAAAAGTTCGACGAGATTGCCGACGGCCTGAAAGACCCCGACGGCCGCTGGTTCACCGTCCACTACGGCACGCTCGGCCTTTTCGTGAACGTGGATGCCCTTGGCGGCGCGCCCGTCCCCGCCTGCTGGGCCGACCTCACCAAGCCCGAATATGACGGGATGATCGGCTACCTCGACCCCTCGTCCGCATTCGTCGGCTATGCCGGTGCCGTCGCCGTCAACCGTGCCATGGGCGGCGACCTTGATAATTTCGACCCTGCGATCGAATACTTCCAAGGTCTCGACGACAACAACGCCATCGTCCCCAAGCAGACCTCCTACGCCCGCGTGGTGTCCGGCGAGATCCCCATCCTCTTTGACTATGACTTCAACGCCTACCGCGCCAAGTACACCGAAGACGGCAACTTCGAGTTTGTGCTGCCGTGCGAAGGCTCCATCGTGGTGCCCTATGTCATGAGCCTTGTGCAGGATGGGCCGAACCCTGAAGTGGGAAAGAAGGTGCTGGACTTCATCCTATCCGACGCCGGCCAAGCCATCTGGACCAACGCGTACCTGAAGCCTGCCCGTGCGGTGGAGCTTCCTGAAGAGGTGGCGGCAAAGTTCCTGCCCGATTCAGAGTATGAGCGGGCCACCCCGGTCGACTATGCGAAAATGGAAAAGGTCCAGTCCGACTTTGCCCAACGCTATCTCTCGGAAGTGGACTGAGGCGGCCGCAACAGCCTTTTAGGCTTTGACGATGAGCTGGCGCGGATAGTCGCAAAAACACGCCGCGCCGGTCTCGGTCACCGCGAAGGTTTCCGAAATCACAAGGCCCCCGCCGTCCATCCAGATGGCGGGGATGGTGTGGAAGGTCATCCCCGCCTCCAGCACCGTCTCGTCGCCGTGGCGAAGGCTTGCGGTCAACTCGCCCCATGTGGGCGGAAAGCCGATGCCGACGGGGTAGCCGATGCGGCTATCCTTCTCGATGCCGTGGCGGGCGATCACAGCCTTCCAGGCCGCCGCAAGATCCTGGCACAGGACGCCGGCCTTCACCGTCTCCAAGACGGCATTCAGCCCCTCGGCGATGACGTTCGCCACACGCTGCTGCTCCGCCGACGGTTTGCCGAGCACGATGCACCGCGACAGGGGCACGTGATAGCGGTGCCGCACGCCGCCAAGCTCGATGTAGAAGACGTCACCCTCCTCAAGCGGTGCATCGCTCCAGGACAGGTGCGGTGCTGCCGCCACCTCGTTCACCATGGCGTTGGGAGGCTTGCAGGGGAATGTGCCGCCATGGTCGGCCGTGCCTGCGATGGTGACACGGTAGACCTCGCCCATCACATCGCACTGGCGCACCCCTGGCTCTGCCGCCGCAAGGGCCGCCTGTTGGCTGGCAACGGCGATGGCGCCGGCCTCGCGCATCACCGCAAGCTCTGCGGGCGATTTGACCATCCTGCAGCGGTTCACCAGCAAGAAGGCATCCACGAAGCGGCTGTTGGGCAGCGCATCGGTCAGGATCTGGTGCCAGCGGGCGGTGTAGTAATAGTCGTCCATCTCCACGCCGACGGTGCGTGCGGAGAGGCCCCTTCGGGCAACTTCCTCGGCGACGAAGGCCATCGGATGAAGGTCGTCATTGCCCACGTAAATGTCAGGATAGGGGACGACGTTGGCGGCATCGAGGAAGGCTGTGAACTTCGCGCCGACAGCATCCATCTTGCGGCCGATCCAGATGGGCTCCTCTTCGCTCAGCGCCACCAAGACCACCTGCGGCGTATAGAAGGACCAGCCGTCATACCCTGTGAGCCAAAAGTGGTTGGCGGGGCTTGCGACAATCAATAGGTCGATGCCGCGGGCCTCCATCGCAGCTTTCGTGCGCGCGATCCTGTCCAAGTACTCCGAGCGGGCAAACAGCGTCATGGGTGAGCCTTTGGCGAGGCGGTCACAACGCGTCGCCGCTGTGCTGGGCGAAGGCCCGTCGGAGGGCATCGGGCGGCCTGCGGGGGCGGCCATTCTTGTCGATGAGGCAAAGCTCCACCTCAGCGCTCGCGATGGCGCTTTCGTCTCGGAAGACGGTTTGCATCATGGTCAGTCGCGCCCGGCCGGGGGGGCCCGGCTCGGTGCGGATGGCCAACAGATCGTCGATGAAGGCGGGGCCTTTGAAGCTGAGGTTCAGCCCGCGCAGAGTGAAGAACAAGGGATCATGGTCGGAGGCGAGCATGGTGTGGTCAATGCCATGTTCGCGCAGGAACTCCGTCCGCGCCCGCTCCAGAAAGTGCACGAAGGCACCGTGGTAGACGCGGCCTGAAAAGTCGGTGTCTTCGAAATAGACGCGGATCTCGAACCAGCGCTCGTTCATCGTCTGGCAAACAGCTTTTCAATGTCGCTCAAGGACAGGGCGATGAAGGTGGGTCTGCCGTGGTTGCACTGGCTGGCGGCGGGGGTGTGCTCGATCTGTCGCAAAAGGGCGTTCATCTCTTCCACTTTGAGGTGCCGGCCCGAGCGGACCGAGCCATGGCAGGCAATGGTGGCGGCAACACGGTTGAGCCGCGTTTCAAGGCCGTGCGCCTCGTCCCACTCGGCCACCTCCTCGGCAAGCTCCTTCACAAGGCCTTTGATGTCGAAGGTTTTGAGGGCCGCCGGCGTCTCGCGTACCACCACCGCCCCTGGCCCGAACGGTTCGATGGTGAGGCCGAGGGACGAAAACGTCTGCGCATGGTCGGCAAGGCGCGCGACGTCCTCCACGGCAAGCTCCACCACCTCTGGGATCAGAAGGCCTTGGGCGGGGGCCTGGCCTTTTGCGGCGGCCTCCTTCAGCGCCTCGTAGACAAT
>JBCDCF010000093.1:0-9473 GCA_039182345.1 Pseudomonadota bacterium | reverse complement strand
GGGCGCTCGCCGCCGCGCCTTTGCCGGAGCCGCGCAACCCCTTAGCAAGCCGCGAAGAGGTGGACGGGTTGTGGCAGCACCTGTCGCGCCTGTTGACGCCCACAGGCTATTTCCGCCCGCCTGACATGGCCCAGACGATGGCGCGCAACCTCCTCCTCATCCTGTCGGATGCAGGGTGGGACAAGCAGCAGGTGCGCACCCTGCGCGGCGTGCTCGGCCATCTTGAGCGGCGGGGCGAGGACCCGCAATAGTTCGGCGACAATGGTTGTGGGTGGAGCGCCTTGATGGCCCACAACGGGTTGAGGAGGACCCGCGCGAGGGGTACCCATGGAGACGGCCTGGCTCGGGCCTCCCCCCTCCATTGGGGCAGCAACTGTCATGCAGGGCACGGCGTCAGCGAACCCACTCTGTTCGAGCGTGCGCACAAGGAGGGACTGCGGGGACCGCTCGAAAGAGGAGGTGTCTCCATGCGGCTCTCAGCCCCCATCTATCGCCTGAAGCGCCAGGCCAAGCGTTTCGCGCGCCACCAGAACATCCCCCTTCACCAAGCCCTTGACCGCATTGCTGTGGGAGAAGGCTTTCGCAGTTGGAGCCATCTGGCGTCCGCCGCTGCAACGACCCGGCCGGCCCGCACGCTCCTTGATACGCTCTCCCCTGGCGACTTGCTTTTGGTGGGTGCGCGCCCTGGCCACGGCAAAACGCTGCTTGGGCTGGAGATGGCCCTTGCCGCCCCCACCATCGGCCGACACGCCACCGTCTTCACGCTGAACGACAACGAGGCCGATGTCCGTGCCCGCCTTGCCGCCCTCGCCCCTCAAGGCACCGCGCAGCGCGATGCCATCACCATCGACACGTCCGACGACATCTGCGCGGCGCACATCATGGCCCGCCTCAGCGCCGCGGCGGGGCCGTCACTGGCTGTGGTGGACTATCTGCAGCTCCTTGATCAAAAACGCAGTCATCCCGATCTTTCAAACCAGATTAAATCGCTAAAATCTTACGCTGAGGCGCAAGGATCCATCCTGGTCATGATTTCGCAGATCGACCGGGCCTTCGAGCGCACGAAGAAACGGATACCGGATCTTGGCGATGTCCGCCTGCCGAACCCAATCGACCTCAGCGTGTTTCATAAGACCTGTTTCTTACACGACGGGGCAATGGAAATTCACGGCGTTGCCTAAAGGCCTGGCCATTAAAACATGACAAAAATGACGATTCTGACGCCTTTGTGTGCACGGGAGGCGAACCGAGACGCCCTCACCTGCGTTCATCATTCCACACAGTGGCGGAGTGGAATGGGCCATGGCGAAGACAAATCGTTCGAGCATCAAGGACGAACAGACCTACGAGGCGCTGCGAGAGGACGGAGCGTCGAAAGAAAAGGCCGCCAGGATCGCCAATGCCAGCGCCAACGGGTCCATGGACCCCCAGTACAAAGGCGGCAAACGCAGCGCCTACGAAAACTGGACTGTGAGCAACCTTCGCCGCCGCGCCGCAGAGCTTGAGATCTCCGGTCGCTCGCGCATGCGCAAGACCGACCTCATCAAAGCGCTGCGCCAGCGATAGCCACGCCGCCGGCGCAACACATCACCCTCAGACGATGCCGCGGGTGCCCCGCACGGGCAGCCCGCGCGTTTGAATGCCGATGATCCCGTCCAGCACAAGGTCAAGATCGGGCCGGCATGAGGCAGCGTTCGATGTTCCCATCATGTGAAGGTTGCCGTCAGGGTTGATGAGGAAGAGCCCTGGTTCGGCAAACGGCCTGTCGGTCTCTTGCGCAGAGGCCGGGTCGGAGACGTAAAGGCCGAGCCGCTCCATGTCCTCCACCGCCAGGGAGTGGCCGACGGGCATGCGCCAGCCGAACTCGTCCACGTCGGCGCCGGCGCGCTCTGGCGGGTCGGCTGAGGTGACGGTCACATCGACATCCCGCTCGGCGAACGCCTCTAGCATGGCGCTTAGCTTGTTGAGGTAGGTCTTGCAGCGCGGGCAGTGGCGTCCGCGATAGACGATGAGGAGCGACCAGCCCGGCTTGCCAGGCCCATAGGCGCGCTCGCCTCCCCCCACCAAAGGCACATTGAGCGGCGGCAAGGGCGCGCCAGGGTGGGCCACTACGTGGCCTGCGCCGCCGCCGCCAGCACCGTTTTCGGCCGCACTCATGGCCGTGGCTCCGATAGGCGAGCGCCGATCCGCCCCACATTGACGAAGTTGGCGCCAATGGCCCCGGGTGGGCTTGGCGTTGGCACCACATGGGTGCCTGTGGTGAGGATGGCGCCGGCCGCAAGGCTCTGGCCGCGCCCGTGCAGGAAGCGCGCAAGGAACGCCACCACCGCCAGCGGATCGGGCCTGTTGTCGGCGGGCATCGGCTCCACAAGGTTGCCGTCGCCAATCCTGCCGCTCACCTCCGCCTTAGCCGCCGTGCGCAGGAGCTGCATGTCCTGTAGCTGCCCCACAACAAGGGCACCGCTCGCATTGAGGTCGGCAATGACGGAGGCGGGGCTTTGGGCGCGCTTGTCGACGTAGCGCGTGTCGGCCACCTCGATGGCAAGGCGAAAGCCTGAGGCAGCCACCCGCACATCTTCAGGGGTGATGTCCCCCGACAAGGGCGATGCAAGCTCGATGGCGATCTCGGCCTCGAACTCCGGCGCATAGAAGGAGCCTGCCGCAAACACGGTGTCGGCCGGCACGATCATCCCTTCCAGGAGCGGGGCGACGGTGGGCGCATCCACCCCCAGCGCCGCCTGGCCCTTGGGGGTGGCCGCCGCCACTTTCCAGCCGACGACAGGCTTGTCGAGGGCGGCGCGCATGGCGTCCTGGATGTCGTAGCCCTCCTCCACCGTGGCGGGCGGGGCATTCAGGCTTTCGATGCGGCCGCCCCCTTTGAAGGCGGCGGCAAGGCGCTCGGCGTCGGTCATGGCAGGGTGTAGCCGGTCTTGACGGTGGTGTAGAACTCGGCCGCATAGCGCCCCTGTTCGCGCGGGCCGTAGCTTGAGCCCTTGCGCCCGCCAAAGGGCACGTGCGGGTCAACGCCTGCGGTGGGCAGGTTGACCATCACCATGCCCGCCTCGGCATTGCGCTTGAAGTCGGTGGCGTACTTCAAACTCGTGGTGCAAATGCCTGACGACAGGCCGAAGCTCGTATCGTTGGCGACGGCGAGGGCCTCGTCATAGTCCTTCACGCGGATGACGGTGGCGACGGGCCCAAAAATCTCTTCGCGGTTGATGCGCATGTCGTTGCGTGTTTCGGTGAAGAGCGCCGGCTGCAGGTAAAACCCGGGGGTGGACCTGTTCAACCGCTCGCCGCCCCAGGTGAGCGTGGCGCCATCCTCTTCCCGGCCGATCTTCAGATACTCAAGGTCCGTTTCAAGCTGGCTCTGGTCCACAACGGGGCCGATGTGGGTGCCGTCCTTGCGCGCATCGTCCACATTCAAGGACTTCAATTTGTCCACGGTGGCGGCGACGAAGCGGTCATGGATCCCCTCTGTCACAATCAACCGCGAGGAGGCGGTGCACCGTTGGCCGGTGGAGAAGAACGCGCCGTTGACCGCACAGCCGACCGCCGTGTCGAGGTCGGCATCGTCCAGCACAACGAGGGGGTTTTTGCCGCCCATCTCAAGCTGGAACTTGCGCATGTGCTCAACGCACTTCTGGGCCACATGCTTGCCTGTGGCGACGGAGCCGGTGAAGGTCACCGCGTCCACGTCAGGGGAGGACAGGATGGCCTCGCCCACCACACGGCCGCGGCCCATCACAAGGTTCAACACCCCTTCAGGCAGGCCCGCGCGCTTTAAGATATCGGCAAGGGCCCACGCACAGCCAGGCACGAGGTCGGCGGGCTTCAGGACCACGGTGTTGCCGTAGCAAAGGGCCGGCGCAATCTTCCAGGCAGGAATGGCGATGGGGAAGTTCCAGGGCGTGATGATGCCCACAACGCCCATCGCCTCGCGGGTGATCTCAATGCCGACGCCAGGGCGAATGGAGGGGAGCGTCTCGCCGGCAAGACGCAGCGCTTCACCGGCATAAAAGTCGAAGATCTGCGCGGCGCGGGTTGCCTCGCCCACACCTTCGGCAAGGGTCTTGCCCTCTTCGCGGGCCAAAAGGTCGCCGAGTTCTGCCTTGCGGGCCATCAACTCGTTGGCGGCGGCCTGGAGAATGTCGTGGCGCTGCTGCGGGTTGGAGCGCGACCACGCGTAGGCGGCATCCTTTGCCGCCGCAATCGCCGTCTTGGTCTGCGCCTCGTCGGCGCGGGCGTAACGGCCGATGACATCGTCGGTGTTGGAGGGGTTGATGTTCTCCGAAACGTCGGCCCCCTCGGTCCATTCGCCGCCGATCAGGTTGTGATGAAGATCCATGGTGCGCTCCTATTCGGCTGCGTGTCGTGTGGGGGTGTTCAGCGCGGCAAGGGCGCTGGCGACGGTGGCGACCTCCGCAGCGCTCTGTCCTGAAAGGCGGGTCATCAAGGGCAGCATCGGGCCGGTCGCGGCAATCCCTGCCCCGTCCACAGCCTCGTGCAGGACGCGGATGGGGCTGATCCCGTCGCGCAGGTCCTCAAGGGGAATGAAATGCGCGCGAAGCTGCTGTGCCTTTGCGGTGTCGCCGTTTTGGAGGGCAAGGCGGATCTCGTTGGAGAGCGCCGGCGCAACACAGACCGAACCGGACGTGAAGGCGCGCAGGCCCTTGGCCCAATGGTCGATCACAGGCCGCTCGCCAATGCCTGAAATGACCCTGTCGGCCGAGCCGACCCCATCCAGAAGACGGTCCAAAAAGTCGTCCTTGGAGGGGTCGTCGCGGACGATGGCGTACTTCACCGCGCAGGCGACCCCCTCGTTCACGAGGCGGGCCAGCTGGTCAGGCTCCAGCCCGCCTTCGTGCTTCACATAGGCGATGACGGGCTCGCCGATGGCCTCGGCCGCATGGCGAATGCCGATCTCAAGCCCTTCAGAGGTGACGGGGAAGGTGGCCGGCAGCACCATCGCGGCGGGAAAGCGCCGCCCGCGCAGGACCGCCGCCTGCTCCATCATGCGCCCATAGTCAGGCCCGATGGAGGGGATGACCCAGGCATCCTCAGGCGCGGTCTCCTCAAGGGCATCCAGGAGCGCCGCGTATTCATTGACGCCCACGTGGTAGAAGAGCGCGTTGCCGCCATACATCAGCGTTTTGACGTCGCCATCGTGGAGGTAGCGGGCAAGCTTTGCCATCTCGGCACGGTTCGGCGCCAACCGGTCGTCCCGGCACAGGGGTGGGACGGACAAAATGCTGGACTGTATGAGAGGGACGTCGACCGTTCCGTGATGCACCGTGGCTTCTCCCGTATTGTTCTTGAGTGCCCGGAGGTAGCCGAGCCACCGACCCCACGCAAGCAAGACCAGCGTCGAGGCTTGGCGAGAGCACGCTGCCGCCTCGCTCAGCGGCCAAGGTCCGTCGCTGCATCAGGGCCTTGTCGTGTTTGCGTCCCGCATCCAGCGGCCGTGCCTTGCCGCAGGCATCCTCATCGTTCGACCCAGACCTGTGGACCATCCTGGTGCGACGGAGCCTTGGAGGGCTCGCAGGGCCGTCCTGGCGCCAGCGAGCGCAGTCGCCCCATCACCGTGTTTTCGGCGCGATGGTGATGGCCGTTTCCTGCCGATAAGGATTGTCCGGTGTCCTGATGACCGATGGGAAGTGCGGGTGGTTCACAGCATCGGGCCAATCCTGCGCTTCAAGGGCAATCCCGCTGAATGGCCCATACCGCGCCCCACCAAGTCCAGGGACGGGAATGTCGGGCATGTCGAACGCGCTATAGACTTGAACCCCTGGCCTATCGGTTGTGAGGGTCAGCACCATGTCGTCGGTCTCAAGCACTGCCGCCGGCGCTGCGCCCGTCAGGCAGAAATTGTTGTCGAGCTGTGTCGGACCCACCCGGCGGAGGGTGCGGAAATCAAAGGCCGTCTCTGCCACATCCTGAAGTTCGCCCGTCGGGACGGTGTCGGCATCCACCACACAGACCCTGTCCGCGGCCACGGTCAGGCGGTGGTCGTCGATGCGCCCGCCTCCGCTCAGATTGTAGTACGAGTGCTGGGCAAGGGCGATGGGTGTGGGACGGTCAGGCACACCCGCCATTGTGATGGTCAGCGTGTGCCCGCTCAGGCGGTAGCGCACCTCGAACGCCACAGTGCCAGGATAGCCCATATGACCGTCGGGGCTTGTGTGGGTGAGCCGTGCCTCCTCACCATCCGCCTCAAGGGACCACTGGCAGACGCCAAGCCCCTCGCGCCCGCCATGGATGTGATGGGGCGGCTTGTTGATATCGAGCTGGTAGGTGCGACCGTCCAGCGCAAAGCGCCCGTAGCGCACGCGGTTGGCAATGCGCCCTGCGATGATGCCGAAGGAGCGGCTGTGGGTGGGATAGGGCGCAAAATCCTCAAACCCCAAGGTGACGGTGCGCGCCTCCCCAGCCCTGTCCGGCACCGTCCAATCGCGCACAAGGGCACCGTAGGAGAGGATGGACACCGTGACGCCAGCGTCCGAGGTGAGGGCCGCCTCCTTCACAGGGGCGCCATTGTGGGTGGCGATGGTGCGAACGTGTGCCATCAGGTGCGAACGTCCGGACCCTCGCGGCCGAACCGGCCTTTGATGTCGCACAGCGCTTCGGCCGCCTCTATGACAGGGGCAAGAGCGGCCTGGGTCTCCTCCCCCTGCTTGGCAGGATCGGGCTCGAACCGCTCCAGGTAGACGCGAAGGGTCGCCCCTTCCGTCCCTGTGCCCGACAGGCGGAAGACGGCGCGGGCCGCATCGCCGAACACCACGCGGATGCCCTGTTTGTCTGCCTTTGAGCCGTCCACCGGGTCGGTGTAGGCAAAGTCGTCCGCCTCGGTGACGGTGAGGCCCGCGATGGTTTGACCCGGAAGGTCTTTCAGCCTGGCGCGCAGGTCCTCCATCAACGCGTCGGCTTTGGCCTTCTCCAGCGCCTCATAGTCATGGCGGGAGTAGTAGTCCCTGCCGTGGCGGCGCCAGTGGTCGGTGAGGATCTCGGCCACCGATTGCCTGCGCACGGCAAGAATGTTGAGCCACAACAGGACCGCCCAGAGCCCGTCCTTCTCGCGCACGTGGTTGGAGCCTGTGCCAGCACTCTCCTCGCCGCAAATGGTGGCTTTGTCAGCGTCAAGGAGCGTGCCGAAAAACTTCCAACCGGTGGGCGTTGCAAAGGCGGGCACACCCAGCGCGTCTGCCACCCTGTCGGCCGCCCGCGAGGTGGGCATGGACCGGGCAATCCCTTTGATGCCGTCACCATAGCCGGGCGCGAGGTGGGCGTTGGCCGCCAGCACCGCAAGGCTGTCGGACGGGGTGACGTAGACGCCGCGCCCCACAATCATGTTGCGGTCGCCGTCACCGTCGGAGGCGGCGCCAAAGTCCGGCGCGTCCTCACCGAACATTTCGTCCATCAGCGCCTTGGCATAGACGGGGTTGGGGTCCGGGTGGCCACCGCCGAAATCGGGCAATGGCATCCCGTTGATGACGGTGCCTTCGGGCGCGCCAAGCACTCCTTCAAGGATCTGCGTGGCGTAAGGACCTGTGACGGCATGCATGGCGTCAAAGCGCATCCTGAAGCCCGACGCGAACAACGCCTTGATGGCGGCAAAGTCGAACAGCCTCTCCATGAGATCCCGATAGATGGCGACGGGGTCGATGACCTCCACCACCATGTCCCCCAGCCGGCTTTCGCCGGTTTGCGACAGGTCCACGTCGTCGGCCTCGACAATCTTGTAGGCGTCGATGGTCTTGGTGCGGGCGTGGACGGCGCCGGTGATGGCCTCTGGCGCCGGCCCGCCTGCGGGAATGTTGTACTTGACCCCAAAGTCACCGTTCTCCCCGCCGGGATTGTGGCTTGCTGAGAGGATGAGGCCGCCATCGGTTTTGCGGGCGCGGATCACGGCCGAGGCGGCCGGCGTCGACAACAGACCGTCCTTGCCCACCACCACGCGGGAGACGCCGTTGGCCGCGGCCATCTTCAGGATCGTCTGAATGGCGGCCTTGTTGAAGTAACGCCCGTCGCCGCCCACCGTCAGCGTCTTGCCGTCCATGGGCCCCACAGCGTCGAACACTGACTGGATGAAGTTTTGAAGATACCCGTCTTCCATGAAGACCCGCGTCTTGGCGCGCAGCCCCGACGTGCCGGGCTTTTGGCCCTCGAAAGGGGTTGTGGCGACGGTCTTCACGGTCATGTGGGCAATCCTAGTGGTGGCGGAAGACAGACGCGGGCGTCAGCGGCGCGCGTCCTCGTAAAGGGCAAGGTAGGCGTCGGCGGAGCGGTCCCACCCGACGGGCTGGGCCATGGCGTTGTCCATCATGGCGCGCCACAGGGCCTTGTCGGCAAAAGCCTCGCAGGCCCTGTCGATGGCATCGCCCAAAGCGTCCACCGTGACCGGGGAGAACTGGAAGCCTGTGGCCACATTGGCGGTGATGGCGGCTTCGTTGGCATCAATCACCGTGTCGGCGAGGCCGCCTGTGCGCGCCACAAGGGGCAGGCAGCCATAGCGCAGGCCATAGAGCTGGGTCAGCCCGCACGGCTCGAACCGCGAGGGGATGATGATGGCGTCAGCCCCCCCTTGCATGAGGTGGGAAAGGCCCTCGTCATAGCCGATCTTCACGCCCACGCGCTGCGGGTGGTGATGAGCGGCGGCACTGAGGCCCATCTCAAGCCGTGGGTCGCCCGAGCCGAGCGCCACAAGGCCTGCCCCATGGGACAAAAGCCGCGGCAGGGCACCCAGCAAAAGGTCCACCCCTTTTTGGGCGGTGAGGCGGGTGACGATGCAAAAGAGCGGCGCGTCGTCCGGCAGGGACAGGGCGAAATGGTCCACCAGCCGGCGCCTGTTGGCGGCGCGGCCTGCCGTGTCGCCTGCGGCATACGTCTTTGCCAGTGCGGTGTCGGTGGCAGGGTCCCACACATCAAGATCGACGCCGTTGAGGATGCCCGCCAGATCCCCGCGCCGGCTGGCAAGTATCCCTTCAAACCCCAGGCCATAGGTGGGTGTGGTGATCTCGCGCGCATAGGTGGGGCTGACGGTGGTGATCTTGTCGGACCACATGAGGCCGCCTTTCAGGAAGCTGACGGCGCCATAGTATTCAAAGCTTTCCCTGTGGAAGTGTTCCAGCGGCAGCCACAGGTCGCGCACGGCATGGCCGGGAAAACAGCCTTGGAAGGCAATGTTGTGGATGGTGGTGACCGCCTTTGCCCCCGTCCCCTCGCCAAGGCGCATGTAGACCGGGGCAAGGCCCGCCTGCCAATCGTGCGCGTGGAGGATGTCGGGCGTCCAGTCCCCAAGGCCCTGTTGGGCGATGAGGCCGGCCGCCTTGGACAGGGCACCGAAGCGGATGTGGTTGTCGCCATGGTCGTGGCCGTTGCCGTCTACGTAAGGGTTGCCCGGGCGGGCAAACAGGTGCGGTGCATCCAGCAGGAGAAGGTCCAGCCCTTCGGCGGAATGAGCCACAATATTTGCC